>DAISZI010000316.1:0-2076 GCA_036824885.1 Oligoflexia bacterium | reverse complement strand
AATTGAAATTTCACTTTTTAAAATAGTATTGAGCAAAGTAGACTTCCCGGCATTGGGGCGACCCACAATTGCAACATAACCTGATTGAAACATAATATTTTAAACAGAATGATGGATATCTAGCAACGCTGCCTGTGCGGCATTTTGTTCTGCCTCTTTTTTAGAAGCTCCTGTGGCAACTGCAAGTGCTTTGTTTTGCATGCGGACTTCCATTTTGAAAGTTTTAGCATGATCAGGACCATGTGCATCCAGCAAATGGTAGGTTGGTGTTATTTTCCACTTAGCCTGAGTCAGTTCCTGAAGCCTTGTTTTATGGTCGCAAAACGTATTTAAGTCTGATTCTTCAATAAAAAGAGGTAGAAAAAGGTGTCGAACTACCGGATAAACCTTACTGTAACCTCCGTCTAAATAAATTGCAGCCACAAGTGCTTCAAAAGTACTTGATAAAATAGAAGACTTTTCATGCCCCTTACTTAAAGTCTCTCCTTTTCCCAAACGAATGGACTCATGAAGTCCAACAGCCTTGGCAAGCTGTGATAAAGTCTTTTCATTCACTACAGCCGCCCGCATTTTAGATAATCTTCCCTCTTGGGCATCAGGAAAAAGCTCAAGCAAGACATCAGAAACGATCAAATCTAAGATAGAGTCACCTAAAAACTCAAGCCTTTCGTTATCTCGAACAGCAATGGGCTTATCTTGGTAATACTCATGACCATAAGACTTATGGGTCAATGAAACAAGTAAAATATTTGGATCTCCAAAAGAGTAACCAATACGTTCTTGTAAACGCTTCAAGATGAACGGACTTTCCACCAAACCTTCTCCTCCAGGGAGATTCTTACTTATAATAGCAACCCGTGAGTATCAACCTATTTTATTAGTTTTATCAGCGAACCAACTGTTTTTTCTGAAAAAACCCGCTTTGAGCATCAAAATTTAACTTAAATAGTTGTCAAACTGTGGATCAATGCAAAAAAACTTTGAAAAACAGAAGATAAACTATCTCTGAGCTCTTGGGCGCTTTAAAAGCACCCATTTTTTGAAAATAACATGACATGTTATCAAAACCAAGATAAAACGAATAAAAATCAACACTCACTGTCTTCAGTGGAATTTATGGCTAGAGGGAAATTGCGTTCTTCGACTCCGTAAGAAATGGAATGTGACGGAGAGTCTTCAATCGAGGTCCTCCTCTTATCGTAAGTTGTAATCATTTGAGTTGAGCTCCATCCGGCAAATTCCTGAATGGCACGATCAGGTACATGATGATCTCGGGCATTAGAGATAGCTGTTGCGCGACAAGAATGTGGCGAAACGCGATGTAAAATACCAGCCATTTTTGCATACTTTCGGACCATATAAAAAATACTTGATCCATCGAGAGGTTTATTGACGTTTTTTGTTCGATTATTGCGAACAGGGAGAAAAAGATACTCGTCTTTCGTGTAATTTAAATTTCGAACAGAAATTTTAAAGTAGTGCTCAATAGCACTCCAAACTTGTGGGACCAAAACAATCAAGCGTTCTCGATTAGATTTTCCTAGAACTTTCAATAGATGTTGTTTTCGTTCGATCGAGAGATGGTTCAATTTTAAATCACAAATTTCTGATCTTCTTAATCCACCGTAAAATAAAATCATCAAAACTGCATAATGTAGAGAACCGCTTTTTTTATGTAAATTAGGCAAAGAAAGTATTTTCTGAACTTCTTCGTCTGAAAAACCAATGGTTTTTGATAGTCTTTTCGGCCTTAAAAACCGAACACTCTCCACAGGATTATCGTCTAAAACTCCCTCATCTTTCAGCCATCTAAAAAAACTTCTCAGGCATGCAAGATGCCGATCAATGGTTGTATGTTCTAAATTTTCTGAAATTAAAAATTCTTTATAACTGATGATCATGAATCGATTAATAGAGACATTCCCCTGGTCAAGATGTCTTGCGTGTAAAAATTGAACAAATCGCTTTAAATCTTTACCGTAAGCACGGCGAGTATTTGAAGATCTTTGATCTAACAAAAAAGCCTCTAGATGATCTTTCAATTCATTTTTGGGTCGAATTAAATCCTCAATACTA
>DAISZI010000315.1:0-2077 GCA_036824885.1 Oligoflexia bacterium | reverse complement strand
ATCAAAATAATTTTAATGATATTTTTGTTCCTGTACAACTTAATGAGCGGATACGGAAAAACTAGAAATTGGGAAAAAACGGACACCGTTGAATTTCATGGCTTGAAAGTGACGCGTAATTTTGTTAGACTACAACAATGTAGGGTGACCAAGCGGTCGAGGCGACAACTATCCTGAAACATACCGCTTCTGAGGTGATAGGATTTTCAACTATTTTTCGCAATAAAGTTCATACTGATATTGAAGCTTTTTTTGTTAGACACAAAATTGATTTATAAATTAGGAAAAAAATGACTTGAAGTTTCGTGAAGATGAAGATGAAGATGAAGATGAAGATAAAGATAAAGATGAAGAGGTGCGAGGATCTTACTGTGTTTTTCTGACCAAGAGAGTGTTTAAATAAAGTTTTTATATTGAAAAATGTCGGCAAATTGCATTTTGCTAATTTTAAGGTGAGTTGTTCTTGCTAATTAATTATTGTAGTTTTTTAGTGATGGTTTTGGCTCTGGGTTGTGGTGGTAGGCAGGTTCATCTACCGTTTGATTCGCTTAAGCAAGAGGTAGAGTCTAGGTTGCCGATATCTCGTTATTTTCATTGGGTAGATATTGAGTTGAAGGATGTTGATAGAGGTTGGAATGATGAGAGTCTTAGGGCTTATCTGGTTGCTTTAAATGAACTTTATATTAAGGATCAGCTCCATGAGGAATTTTGGAAAGCGAAAAAAAAACTTTCGCGTCTTCCTCAGGTAAAAGATCTGAGAATACAATATGCACTCATTAGAGAAGAGGTCTGGAATGCGTTGGATGCGAAGCTTATAGTTTTTGCTGGGGTTCATAGTCTTAAGATGATACGGATTGCTGATGAAGTTCCAGATTTTGATTGGAGCGATACGAAGCAGCGGTTGAAGTTTTTTGCATATGCCATGTACGGTTTGGAAGATGATGGTTTTATTTACAACGCAGCTTGGACTCGTGATTCGAAGCTTTTTTCGAGTGTTTTTGCTGAGGCAGTTCAAACAGAATTCTCTGCTTTTTTTATTAGGCACTATGATGTCTCTATGCTATGAACTAAGGAAATCTATTGAACTCAGATGGTGCTAGGTCTTCTCTAAGTTTTTTTGTTCATTGCTTTGCTGGATGTATGTAGCATGATGCTGAATAAATTTTGAATTAGTATTTTTTCTATGATTATTTTGACTTTGGCGTGGAGTTGATCAGAAGAGATAAGGATGAAGTTTTTAGTATTTTAGGCTACATTTGCTGTTGAGACTTCTTGGGCTTTTTAACAGTTTTTCATGATAGAGTCCATGCCGATAGCAAATTTTTTTAGGTACAAAATGGACGAATCAACTAGGAAAAAACAACTAGAAATTTCTTGAGGATGAAGAGGTAGTTTTTTTACGAAAAATAGATAAAAATGGCTTTTCTTGAGGTTTCATGTTCGAGTTAATTCGTGCTTTGTCTCTTGAGTCTTCTGATTTTATGTTCAAGGATCTAGTACCATAAAGTTCTTGTGTCGCATCTTTTCTACTGATGTTTCTTGAATCTCTTTTCAGTCAATTTTACATGCTTCAAGTTCTCTCGTTTTCAAAATTTGCGGGGGGTATAAGAAGAGCTTCAGGGAAGGGCTGTTTTGACCTTCCGTGGGAACGAATAGCTCAATCATTGATTCGCAGCCGGTATGTTTCAGGATTATTGTTGTCTTGGTCACTCTGAAGTGATTGGGTAGGATGACTCAGCAGTCATCAAATTTGATGCTGTTTGTTTTATCTCCATGGCTCATTTTTCCAGATCAACGAGATGGATGTTGTTTTGAGCTTCTTGAGTCTTTTCGAGGCTTTCGAACCATAGGGTACCTAAGGTACTTCGTGACCTTTTTCGCTGGTGAGCACTTAAACGCGCGAAAAGCTTTAAAAAAAGCTGTTTTTTAGTTGAAAAAGGAGAAAAGGGATTGTATTTGAGGTCGATGGAAATATTCAGATACCGAAAACTTCTGTCATGTTGCAGGTGTTTTTGGGTGAGAAATGGAGGACGAAGAAAACCCCATGCAGTGAAAAATAGGGTAGAGCTCACTGAGG
>DAISZI010000314.1:0-2089 GCA_036824885.1 Oligoflexia bacterium | reverse complement strand
ATTTACAAATACGCTTTTCAATTCTTAAAAGAATGGTTTCCTTCTCTTCCTTGTTGCGAAGGATTTTGTTATCGATTAAATAAAATAAATTTAGATAAAAATTTAATTATTGATTCGCTTCCCATTGTAGTGGCTGGATCAAGTGGAAGCAGAAGAGCAAAAGTTGCTCCTGATATAGCAAATAAGGATTTTTGTGTATCAAAAAAATATATTATTACTGTATAAAACCACATGTATTGGGCTCATTTAAAGATTTTGCTAATTATTTTTCTGATTTTTATATGTATTCATATAAAGATTATTGCGACGAAGGATTTAAAACAAACCTCAAAGAAAATCAGAATCTAAATTTATTTACTACTATTAAAAAAACAATGAGTATCCGTCTATTTTTGATCAAGCGAAATCCACAGAAATTAGCAGAATACGTCAACCAATAGAATCATTTTTTAATTCTATTTAGAATATATCTAAAATTCAGAACGTCTCAAAGGTAAGATCATCTGGGTCACTAACTCGCCTAGACGACGTTACTGTTCTTGCATAGCATTTAGCTTAACTCATAACTAAGAGAAGAAATGTATACATGTTGCCACCATTTATTTTGTTTCAGACTATTTTTGGGAGCAATAGAGGAAAATAGCACTATCAACCACTTTCAATGGCAAACTATAGCTGCAATTCAATTTCGGAATAAGTTTTTGCTCCCCTGGGCCAGGCCCCCAGACCACAATCAGCATCGGGCGAATATTCTTCGGGAGTCTGCCGCAGCAGACACACCCCACCATCCACACATAAAACAGGTAGAGTTAGACTATTTTTGATGACTTCTGCTAGGAACCCGCCACCAGGCAAATCTAGATTTATCAGGTGTCCTTGGGCGTGTCCTGAAGGGTGGAAATCAGACATAATGCACCGCATTACAGCCAGAAAAAACCCCAAGATCGTGAAATCTTGGGGTTAAGATCGAGTGATTTTCATTTTTCGTGAGGTTTCTACTGCTTACCTCAGACTACTTTAAAGCCCCTCGAAAAATGGCGGGAGCGATGGGACTCGAACCCACGACCTTCGCCGTGACAGGGCGACGTTGTAACCAGCTCAACTACGCCCCCGCATACTATTTTAACTACAAGAGTGCCTCGAGTAGTATTTTTGTGACACTACTTCATTTCAAAAATGAAATCAATCCATTTCCAAAAAAATGTCTATCCAATGATAGGATACTTACGCTTTTCGTATTCTTTCGTGAGTACCGTTTGCATGCTAGTTACGATGTAATCGTAAATTTTTTGAATGTTTTCTTCTTCGGTCAGCCGGTCGTCAAGCATCGCATGAACGTCAATGGCAGGTAAAATCACGAACTTCATCTTAGCCGGCATAGGTATGAAGATAGAAGCTAAGGCAGAGGGGGCTAACAGAAGGGGAAAAAAAGTAAAAATTCCCGTGGTCAGGCACCAGAAAAAGAATAGGGATCTCAAGGTGATAGGCAACCCATGAAGTCTCATGCTCTTTTTGAGACCCAGTTTTTCTGCAAGTTTTTCTCCGCGATTTAAAATGAAATAAGTTTCGTGAGCTCCGATACTGACAATGGGAACAATGGGGACCTTGCTTTGAAGGGCGATGCGGATGAAACCTTTTCTTTGATAAAAATCTAATTTTTTGCGTTCTTTATAAGGACGAAAAGACTCCTTTTCTCCTCCGGGATAGACCATGAGAGAATAATTGCGTTTGAGTGCCTCTAAAGCAATTTCGGGACTTGCAGGTACAGCACCTAATTTGGGAATGAGCCATTTAAAAGGATGTTGTAATGCAATGCCATGGGCCAAGGCTAGCGCTTTTTTTGAGGTTCCGAATTTCTTCCACCAGGCATAAAAGATCATGAGGACTTCGAAGGTCAAAAGACCATTATGGTTTCCCACGAAAAGAGCTTGCCCTTCGGGAATGTTTTCCCAGCCTGTTACCTCGCATCGAAAATAAAAATCGTAAAGCCCTCGCAGGAAAGGTTCTAGCTTCTTAGCGAAGACCGGATCAAAATGAACAAAATCATCTAAATTGACCCTATTTGCCTTTCCCACAAAACCTCTTTTCT
>DAISZI010000045.1:0-8977 GCA_036824885.1 Oligoflexia bacterium | reverse complement strand
CCGCTTTACGAAGCATCTGAAAGGTTTGATACGTCAGACCATCTAAAGAGGGTGGAAGGGGAAAAAGTTCCCTGGGATACGTGGTGGGCCATAGCAGAAAAATCAGAATGCTTCCTGCTTGAAGCGCTAAAAAAGCGTAGAGGTACTTATTTAAGTTGATAAGATTTTTGCACAGGACGTAAACGATAAAACAAAAAAGGTAGTCGCTGATATAGATCCAAACTGTTTCTGGAATAAATGGAATAGATTGGTCAACTGTGGAGAGGGGAAGGAGTTTGGGTTCTAAAAAATGCACATGGTTACTAGAAAGGTAGGAGGCAGTGATGAGGATACCTACAGCGATGCCCATGGGATACTTGTTTTTTGGTGTGAGGAAAAGAGGTAGGCTCATCGAAGAAGTTCATCTTGAGCATGGGGAGGGTATTGACTGAGCATTTTAAAACCTACTTAGGACACTAGCAAGAAGGGTCTTTTTTGTCAAATGGGGGGTTGTCATAGGAAGTGCTATTCCACTATAATGGATGCATGAAGTCGCGTGAAGGACAGGCCATGGTAGAATACATGATCATGTTGGTCTTTGTGCTTTCGGTGATGGGCACTTTTAATGGGACGTTGAAAGCAGCTATTTTGGGCATTTGGGGATTTTATACCCGTGAAATTGCCGCAGGCTGTCCCGGGTGTCCTCCTGATCCACGCTACCATTTTTGAGTGGGTTTTCAGATCACTCCCTTATACATTGCATCCATGGGTTATCAGAAAAAAGATTATTACTTTCATAAGGCCAAGCAGGAAAATTATGCGGCTCGTTCCGTTTTTAAGCTTCAGGAAATGGATCAAAGGTTCAAAATCTTTCGATCAAAAGATCGCGTGCTTGATTTAGGTGCAGCACCGGGTTCCTGGTCTCAGTACGCAAGTGGGAAAATTGGGTTTGAAGGGCGTATTTTAGGCATTGATTTACAATTGGTAGAATTGAGTCTTCCTAATGGAATTTTTTTGGTTCAGGATTTGGAAACCATCGTTTGGGAGGATGTTTTTGTGGATTCTGGGGTGATGCCTCCTTTTGATGTGGTGATTTCTGATATGGCACCTCAAACCACGGGGGTACGTTTTGTGGATCAGGCACGTTCTTCCGAGCTCTGTCAACTGGTCGTAGCAACTGCAGATCGTTTTTTGAAACGTCAGGGACATTTGGTTTTTAAATTGTTTCAAAGTGAAGATTTGGAAATGTTTAGGGATTTATTGAAAAAAAACTATGCGCGTGTTGAGATTTTAAGACCTAAGGGCACGAGAAAAGAAAGCAAGGAAATTTTTCTTGTGGGATTGAATTTTTTAAGAAAACCGAAATAGATGAAAAAAATGGCTTTCTTTTCCGTTTGAGACGGTGGCATCAAGAATTTGTTGATCAAGCGGGGACGGTATTTTGAACTGTGCGACTGCTTTTCTATCCTGTGTGGGATCTGTTGGGCAGCTAAATGGTCTAATATAGAGAATTTTAAAGTTAATTATCGTGATTGTTTTTTTCAGTTCAAGCTTTGCTTCGTTAAAATGGGTATGTTCTTGAAATAAAGAAGCTTCGGGATCTTTTTGGGAAAAGATGAAGCTGAGCGCTTGACTACTTAAATCATGGACTTTTTTTTTCGTGGCGCCTGGTAAAGTGAGCAGGAAGGGATTTTTGTTTTCCAGGCAGTAGTACCTTTCGTTCGCCCGTCGCTGGACTTTATACAGGGTCTGAGGTTCCTCGAATTGGAGGTCCGAACCCTGGCGACTGAGAAAAACAGTGTTAAAGAATAATTGAGCCTTGAGGTGAGAGATGCAACAAAAAACATTCCGGTTCGTTTGTTGATACATCTGGGCTAGAAAAATCTTTATGGTGTCCTTGTCCATTTGTATGTCTAATTTTTTTTCTTTCGGATCAAAGTTTTTTACTTTCGCTAAGTGGCGTTTTTCTTGGCTGATCCAAATTTGGCAGGGACAATTTTGAGCGGTGAGTAAGTACGACTTTTTTTGTTCAGTATCTTGAATCGTGTTAAATTCAGGCCTCACTTGCATTCAAATGATCGTGACTTTTCTCAAAAGATCCAGATCTTGAAGGGCTTTTCCTGATCCTCGCACCACACAGGTGAGGGGGTCTTCTGCCAAAGCAACCGGAAGTCCTGTTTTTTCCTTAATCAAAATGTCTAAATTGGAGAGCAAGGCTCCTCCTCCCGCAAGAATGATCCCATTATCTACGATGTCTGCGGCAAGCTCAGGGGGGGTTCTTTCTAATGCGGTTTTAATCGTATCCACCACTGCTGAGACAGGCTCACCCAAGGCGTCTCGGATTTCTTCAGAATTCAATTCAATGGTTTTAGGTGCACCACTAATTAAATCCCTTCCTTTTACTTCGTAAGTTTTCTCTTCTTCAAAAGGATAGGCACAGCCGATAGAAAGCTTGATTTGTTCTGCGGTGCGTTCTCCAATGAGCAGCGAATACTTACGTTTGATATAACTCACGATCGCGTCATCAAATTTATCTCCTGCAACTCGAACAGATTTGGAGTAAACAATGCCCCCTAAAGAGATGACTGCAACCTCTGTAGTTCCTCCTCCGATATCGACAATCATGTTGCCGCTTGGTTCTCGGATAGGAAGTCCTGCTCCTAAAGCTGCGGCCATAGGTTCTTCAATCAGATACACTTCACGAGCACCTGCCGATTGAGCGGATTCTTTGACTGCGCGTTTTTCTACTTGAGTAATTCCAAAAGGAATGCAGATGATAATTCTAGGACTGATAAACGTTCGGTGTTTTTTGGATTTGTGAATGAAGTACCGAAGCATCGATTGTGTCACTTCAAAATCTGCAATCACTCCGTCTTTTAAAGGGCGCACCGCTTGAATGGATCCCGGAGTCCGGCCCAGCATGTCTTTCGCTTCTTTACCCACGGCTAAGATGCGTGTTTGTCCACGTGAATTTCTGTGGATGGCAACGACAGAAGGCTCGTTGATGATGATCCCTCGATCCCGAGCAAAAACGAGTGTATTTGCTGTTCCAAGGTCAATGGCTAAATCATTTGAAAAAAAGTCTAACAGTCGTTTGAGCATCACTCACCATCTATAATGGCGTATGTGTTCGCCTCTTTCAGCAATTTCACTCATTGCTTTCATTCCCACCTCTAAATGTGTGTCTGTGAACTGACGAAAAACTGCCTGAGCTGATTTCTTGGTCTTGATGCCTCCTCGGGTGAGGGGGAGATCAGAGACTAAAAGGAGTGCTCCAATGGGAACCTTACTAGCAAATCCCGCAATGAAAAAGGTCGCTGTTTCCATCTCAATGGCCAAGACCCTTTCATAATGAAGTTGGGCTTGAAATTTTTGGTCAAATTCCCAAAATCGATAATCGGTGGTGTGGACGACTCCGGTACGGTAATCCATGTTTCTTTCTACTAGGATCTGAGAGACAAATTTTTGAATTTTAAATGTAGGAAGGGCCGGTACTTGAGGAGGCATGAAATGCTTAGATGCCCCTTCATCTCGAATGGCCGCGGTAGGTAGGATAAAATCCCCTATTTTTAAAGAACGGTGCAAGCCTCCGCACATTCCCAGAAGTAAAACTGCGGTAGGATTTAAAGTCGCTAAAAGTTCAATAATTAAGGCTGCAGTAGGGGCTCCAATGGAAAAATCGACAATAGATACGTCATTTTTGGAGTCGTGAACGACTCCCATGATGGAGCCTCGAGTGCGTTCGTTTCCGCAAATTTGATGAAAACGATCTAAGTAGTAGCTAAAATTCGTCAGGATAATTTGTTTTCCAAATTTTCTGGGAGGGCTGCCTGTGTATCTCTCAAGCATATCTAAAGCAATTTTGCGTTTGGAAGGATTTGAGTGAATACGGTTGTTATTTGGAATGATGTAGGGGTTAGCCATGATCATCGTAGTATCTTTCTTCTGTCGTTTCTGTTTTTTATCTCGCATCCGCCCTAGCTTACAATTGGCTACTGAAGTGTACAAGGATATTCATGAAATTGTTTGCTTGACACGTGTAAAATTTTTAAAGACAATTTAGGGCTATGGGATTTCATTCAAAGTCGACCCAAAAAGTCCTGGGACTTCTTTTCCTTTGGATTTTGAGTTGTTTTTTTAAAATAGCACCTTCTTCTGAAGAGGTCCCTGTCTTGAGCCTATCTCAGCAAGAGGTCTCTCATCTTTTTGCGGGCGTGAACTTGGGGGGGGATTTTCCTGAGGTAATTGAGTTTCAAAGTGAGCGCTTGGGAAAGCTCAGTCTTCACTTGCGTTATAGTTTTGAACCGGGTCTTCAGCGGGATATGGAGCGTTTTTTTAAGCTCTACCATCCTGATTACGGCGCTTTTGTCGCGGCGGACCCTCAGACGGGGCGCGTTTTATCCTTGGTAAGCTTCGCTGATGAGCCTATGGTGGGAAATTTGGCGCTGAGAGCAACTTTTCCTTCCGCTTCCGTTTTCAAGGTGGTAACCGCAGCGGCGGCTATTGAGACCCAGCATGTTTCTGCTGACACACTCATTGCTTTCCATGGTAAAAGTCATACGCTTTATCGAGGTCAGGTCATGAATAGTCACAGGAATAGGTGGACGCGTTTTGTGACATTGAAGGATGCTTTTGCTAAGTCTGTCAATGCAGCTTTTGCGAAGATGGGGGTTTTTACCGTCGGAGCGGATGGTTTGCGTTTGTATGCAGATCGATTTGGATTTAACCGTAAAATTGAGGGAGATTTACCTGTTCAAGAAGGTCGAGCACCGGTTCCCGGCGATTTTTGGGGGCTTGCTGAGACAGCCTCGGGGTTTACTCGAGAGAATACCATGAGTCCTCTTCAGGGGGCGTTAATGGCAGCTTCCGTGGTCAATGGGGGCGTGATGATGAAGCCTTATGTGGTGGAGTCTATTTCTACTACAGAAAATCGGTTGTATCAGGTAGAGCCTCAGGTTTCAGGAGTTCCTATTGCACCTGAGACCGCGCTTGTGATGCGTGATTTGATGCAAGAGACCGTACTCACGGGAACCTCCAAAAAATCTTTCAGGGGTTTTTTTAAAAAAAGTTTGATGGAGCTTGAGGTAGGAGGAAAGACCGGGTCTCTCACAGGCAATCAGCCTCCCGGTAAGTACGATTGGTTCATTGGTTATGCAGATTCAGGGACCAAGAAGATTGCCTTTGCTGTGCTGACCATTCATAAAAAACAGTGGAGGGTCAAATCTGCCTATTTAGCTCGGTTAGCGATTGAGAGTTATTTTAAGGGTTCGCGTAACGCCGTAGTAGCACGTAGGTGAAAAGCTGACAACCCATATTCCTATCTTAGTACCTGAAATTGTTGATTTTTTAGTTGCTCCCTTTTTGCGGGTTACTGAGTCTCATTGGTTGGTAGATTGCACGTTAGGAGGAGGGGGGCATTGTGAGGCGCTGCTTGAGGCTTTTGAGGCTCATCCCTTGCTCAAGAATCATCAAGTCCTAGCTTCGGATCGAGATCCTGATGCGGTGCATTTTGCTCGGCAACGCTTGCAGAGGTTCATTGATTCGGGAAGATTGGAGGTGGTCCATGGAAGCTTCACTGATCTTGTTGCTTATGTGCAAGGGCGTCCTGTACTGGGTTTGTTGGCGGATTTAGGTTTTTCTAGCGATCAATTGGTTCAACCGGGAAGGGGTTTGAGTTTTCAGCGAGATGATCCTTTAGATATGCGGTTAAATCCGAGTTCAGGGTTCACCTGCTTGGATTTTTTGAATGAAGTTTCTGCTGCTGAATTGGAACGGGTTTTGTTGGAATACGGTCAGGAGCGTTTTGCCAAACGCATTGCTCAAAATTTAGTGCTCTACCGCTCGCAGGGAAAGCTTCCTCAAACCACGAAGCAATTAGTGGCTGTTATTGTCAATGCTGTTCCACGTTCAGCAAGGCACGGAAGGCTTCATATTGCCACTCGTACATTTCAGGCTTTGAGGATGGTGGTGAATCAAGAGCCTGAGCAGTTAGAAGGATTGTTGTCAGATGTTTTACCTCATCTTGCTCATGATGCCAGAGCGTGTTTTTTGAGTTTTCATTCTTTAGAAGATCGTCAAGTGAAACGCTATTTGAAAGCCTCCTCTCTTTGGGTTCCAGTGGGAAAACCCCTTCGACCCTCCCGTCAAGAAATAGTCTCTAATCCTAGGAGTAGAAGTGCTAAATTGAGGTTTGCAGAAAAATCTCTCATAGGTGATAATGAGCGTCGGGTATTTGTTTAAAAAAAGTCGTTGGCTTCCCTTAGGAAGCGTGTTTTTACTACCGTTCTTTTCTATTGGAACAGTTTGGCTTCGTTTGTCTGTCGTGAGGCTTGCTTATTCAATTGATGAGGTTCATCGGTGGATAGAAAGGTCGAAGCTTAAGCGAGATCAGCTGCAGCTTGAACTAGCTGAAATGAGGTCTCCTTTTCAATTAAAAGAGCTTGCGCGGACTCGGTTTCATGGGATGAGGCCGCATCCAGAGCAAGTGATCTATTTAAAATCTTCGGAAGTGAAGGAATGAGGTTATGGAAAGAGAAGAAGTAGATTTTTTTAGTTGGAGAAGGCTATCGCTTGAAAAACTGTATGAGCGTTACGATTCTCTACTGAAAGACTATGGCATCAAGCTTCGTCCAGTGCTTATTGAGATTGTGGACGTGGATACTTACTGGGGTCTTTGGGATGCAAGTACGAGAACCATTCGTTTTGCGAAAAAACTCCTTCAGGAGTATTCCTGGTTTTACGTCGTTCAAATTTTGGGGCATGAAATGGCCCACCAGATGGTGGATGAGTGTTACGGAGGTTTGGGGGGGGAAGGGGCTCACGGTCCTAAGTTTCAGAGAGCTTGTGAAGAATTGCGTGTTTGGGGGCCCTTTCGAAGGGCTTGTGTTGATTTTCAGTCGACATCTTTGGAGGTGGAGGTGGAAGAGGATTCTGAGTCAGCGAAGCTCTTAGACAAAGTCAAGAAACTTTTAGCGCTTGCGACCTCGAAAAATGAGCACGAAGCCTTGCTTGCCATGAATAAGGTCAGGGAGCTTTATGCGAAGTACCATTTAGAGCATCAGGCAAAGCAGCCAGGATTTTACCACCATTGGATTTTACTGAAGAAAAATCGTGTTGAGCGCTACGAATCGCGTATTTTTTCGTTACTCATTGAGCATTTTTTTGTCAAAGTCATTTACACTTCTTATTGGGATTTTGATGCAAGCCATTGGTACCAGGCAGTTGAGCTTATCGGAACGCGTGAGAATGTGCTGATGGCAGATTACGTGTACCATTTTTTAACCCATCAATTAGAATACTGGCTTAAGGACGCTGTGGAGCGAAGTCCTGTTGCATTTTCTCGAGTTGCTAGAAAGTCCTTTCGTTTAGGTCTTTTGGCTGGATTTTCTGAGAAGCTTCAGGTTTCTGAACAGGTTTCGGGAGCGCAGGGGGTTTTAGGAAAAGCCATGGTTCTTTTTCAGAAAGATATTGCGTTAGAAAATTACATGAATAGAGTCTATCCTTTTTTAAGATCGAGAGCCAGTAATACTATGATGATCGATCGAACGGCTTTTGCGACAGGCAAGGAAGTAGGAAAAACCATTGTTCTGAAGAGAGCTGTGCAGGAGGAAGGCGGATCATCGGGAAAATTACTCGTGTGAGGAATGGGTTGGATTAGTCGACAAAATTTTTTGCTTCCTGATCGATTGATGAAGGCACGCATCACCTTCTTGATGCTTGTTTGCATTTTGCTCTCACTTGCTATGCTCATGCGCGCCGCTCATGTGCAGGTCCTCAAAAATCCTCGGTTGGAATGGATGGCACGACGTCAGTTTCAGTCGCGTACATTAGTTCGACCGCATAGGGGATTGATCTTAGATCGCCATGCAGATCCCTTAGCCGTTAATGTGAATGTCAATAGTCTTGCTGCCAATCCTAAAAAAATTAAAAACAAGAGGAATTTAGCGGGACTTTTGGCGCGTGCTATCGGGATTGGGGAGGCTAAGCTTTTTCAAAAGCTCAGTGAAAACCGAGAATTCGTTTGGATGAAAAGGCATTTATCAGCAAAGCAGCTTCAGGAATTTAAAAAGCTTCGGATCATGGATGCTGAGGGGGACTTAGTCGAAGGTCTTTGGCTTGTGAAGGAAAGTGAGCGTGTATACCCTCATGGTAGAGTTGCTTCTCATTTACTGGGAGACGTTAATATAGACTCAGAGGGTTTAGAGGGTGTCGAACTTTGGATGAATGAGCGTTTGAGGGGAAAAGTCGTTTCTCTTTCTGCCATTAAGGATGCTTTGGGAAGGCCCACGTTTATTGATGCACGTGCAGCTCGGAGCATTCAAGATGGAGAGACCATTTCATTGACCATTGATGCTTTTTTACAGTATGAGGTCGAGCAGATCTTAGCTTCCTGGGTGAAAAAAACAGGTTCTCGATTTGGAAGTGTCATTGTGATGCACGCGTTAACGGGTGAGATTTTTGCTATGGCCAATGAGCCTTCTTTTGACGCACGTTCCAAATCGGTGCCTTTAGATCATAGACGGAATCGAGCCATGACAGATGGTTATGAACCTGGATCGACGCTTAAGGCAATGCTTTTAGTGGGAATGCTCATGCATGGAGGCAAGTTAAAAGATCGAGTTTGGGCAGAACGGGGTTCTTTTGTGGTGCAGG
This sequence comes from Oligoflexia bacterium, assembly GCA_036824885.1. GTDB lineage: Bacteria > Bdellovibrionota > UBA1018 > UBA1018 > UBA1018 > DAISZI01. The sequence continues at coordinate 346 of DAISZI010000045.1, read as the reverse complement.
GTCATACGATTACTGAAGCAGAAAGCCATGAAAAATTTGAGTGGCTTGATTTGACATCTATGATTCGGGTTTCTAGTAATATTGCTGCTGCGAAATTTGCCTTTCGATTAGGAGCAGATTTATATTTTAAAACACTTCGTTTATTCGGTTTAGGCGCTAAGACGCAGATGGGGTTTCCGGGAGAAATTTCAGGACGTATTCCGCCTAGAAAAAATTGGACTGCTTTGACTTTAGCGAATATTGGTTTTGGACAGGGTATTTTAGTGACACCTCTTCAAATGGTTCGAGCGTATGCAGCATTAGCGAATGGAGGATGGTTGATTCAGCCTCATTTGATTCGGGCGTC
>DAISZI010000313.1:0-2100 GCA_036824885.1 Oligoflexia bacterium | reverse complement strand
ACGATAGATCGAGCTGTGAGTAAAGGTGCGGGTCTATTGGGAGGGCAACTCAATTATGAGCTCATGACTTACGAAGGTTTTGCGCCTCATCAAGTGGCTGTGATTGTAGAGTGTTTCACGGAAAACAAGAATCGCACGGCAGCTGACATTCGCTTGCTTTTTCGTAAGGGTCAGTTGGGTTCTCGAGGTACTGTGAATTGGATGTTTGATCATTTGGGTGTCGTAGAAGCCGTTCATGCGGATCAGCAGGATATTGAGGTTGCTGCTATTGAGGCGGGGGCTCAGAGTGTTCAAGCCTTGGAGGCCTCTGAGTGTGAGGAAAGTTGCGTGGGTGGACGCTTTTTGTGCGCCATTTCAGATTTAGATGTGGTCAGTAAGGCCTTGATTCGATTGGATTGGGTGGTGAAGGTTTGTGAAATAAGTTACCTTGCTAAAAATCCAGTGTCTGTCAGTTCAGATCAAGCAAAAGAAGTGATTGAGTTTTTGGACGCGCTCGATGACCACGATGATGTGCATCGTGTCTATACGTCTTTTCGAGTGTAGCGATGGCTTTGGCTTTTCTTCCTCAGCAAATTTTTGAAGCGCTTGAAAATTTAGATTTAACTTTGAAAGTTCAAGAGGTTCCAGAAATTGGCCAGCTTTTGAATGACACTCTTTTGTTACGAGGAAAAAAAATAAGACCTACGCTTTTATTTTTAATGGGGCAGGTTTTTAGGGTTCCTTTGGGCAAGCTTCAGCCTTATGCTCGTGCTGCAGAATGGGTCCATGCGGCTACACTTGCGCACGATGATGTCATTGATGAAAGTGCCATACGGCGCTCTCGTCCTACGTTAAATGCTCAGTCTTCCAATATTCGTGCGGTTTTAGCGGGTGATTTGCTCTTTGCTCGAGTGATGTCTGAACTTTCTGCTTTGGGTAATGTGGTTTTGATTCATGGTCTTGCTTTGACGGTAGAGGCTTTAGTCGGTGGAGAGTGGCTTCAGTTGAATGCACGTGGTGTGATTGATGTTGATAGAGACCATCTTGAGCTTGTTGCTCGCAAGAAAACAGCAAGTTTGATGTCCTGGTGCTGTTCCACAGCAGCGCATCTTGCGGGGTTGGATCCTCAGGTGTGTTTAGATTGTGCTTATTTAGGTGAAGTTTTAGGCATTTCTTTTCAGATGGCTGATGATATCATCGACTATTGTGATTCTGGAGATAAGCCGTTTGCTCAAGATTTGAAGGAAGGTTTAGTCAATTTTGTGACTTTAGAAATGTTGCAGGCGAATTCCGATCTGAGAAAACCTGTTGAAGAAATTTTACGAGGGGAGTATCTACAATCCACTTGGCCATGGCAAGAAGTAGAGCTGAGGGGGGCTTGTGATCTTGTGAGCAATCTTTCCAGAAGTAAGCTTCAGCTAGCAGAGGCGATTTTTGAAAAAATTGTTCAGACCTTGAAAGATCCTGATTGTGAGGCGATTCAGGCGATGTGGTCTACTTTAGATTATTTGAAAGCAAGAGTTTCGTGAGTGTATCTTTTTTTTGAGAAAAATAGCTCAAAAATAAGTTGCAGTGTTTCGAAAACAACCCTAGAACAAAATGAAGGAGGATTCTATGGCGAAGAAGAAGGTGAAATTTTCATTTATTAATGAAGTGTACGAAGGAATTTTGGACAGGGCGGAGGTTACTCGTAAAGGTGAAGTTCGTCTGAAAAGAAAAGAGTTTAAGGAGTGCATTGAGGAGGCCTTCAACAATGGTGCCAGGGCGGCTGCTTCTGGAGAGCGCGTGAGGTTTCCTGTGATCGGTACTTTGGTAAGAAAAGACGTGAAGGCTAGGAAATCAGGTACTGGTATCAATCCTTTTACTAAAGAACCTATGACGATCAGAGCAAGGCCTGCTTCGAAAAAGCCTCGTTGGTCTTTTCCTCGTTCTTTGAAGGACACTTTTGGAAATAAGAAAAATTGGTAGATGAGATGCTAGGCGCCCAGATTGGGCGCCTTTTTTTTTATTCACTGCCTTGATTGTCTTTTTTAGTACCAAGTCACGTATTTTGTAGGAAATACAGAACGCAAATTTTGATGAAGCTAGCTTTTGGTTTTCGAGATGGTAGATCCCACCAAT
>DAISZI010000312.1:0-2107 GCA_036824885.1 Oligoflexia bacterium | reverse complement strand
CAGGCTGATTACTCGTTTGAGCCATTTTTTTTTTCAACATTGCATTGATCAAAGAACTCTTACCCACATTAGATCTCCCCATCCAAAGGATCCGTGGGCTACCATTGCCTTTTAAAAAGGAACCCTTGAATAAACCAGAAAGCTGTTTCGGGTCCGCTAAAATCACAGGGAAGAAATTATTTTTTTCGTATTTCATTTTTTAACCTAAACATGGAACAAAAATTGCTTACACAAATATCGAAACTTTAACCATAAGGAGTAATTATGTCTTCCTGGCAAATCAGCATTCACGAACCGCAAGGTACTACGCGTCATGTTTCTATCTCCGATTCCACCAGTTTAGGTTGCTCAGAAAAAGCAGATATCCAACTGAAGGATCCCAAAGTTGCCGAGATAGCGGCCCATATTTTCCAGAAAAAAACGAGCTTCTGGATTCAGATTCCGGACCAAGCTCCCCCTATCCAGCTAGGAGGACTCTGGATTCGGGCATCAGAATTGATAGAAAACATGCCGTTTACGATTGGAGACAGTAAACTCGTGCTTGAGAAGAATACCACAAACTTGGCACTCCCAGAAGTTCCGAGTGGGATTCAACCTTGGTTCACCTGCTCGGAATTAGGAAAAAAGCTCCTTTCAGAATCCAAAAAAGTAGCAAGCACCTCACTTCCTGTTTATCTCACAGGAGAAACAGGCACCGGCAAAGAAGTCCTAGCGCATTTAATCCATGCCTGGAGCTTGTGCAAGCAAGGACCTTTCGTTCCTGTCAACTGTGCGGCTATTCCTCTGTCCTTAGCGGAAAGTGAACTTTTTGGCCATTTAGCAGGAGCGTTCACGGGAGCCACCAAACCCCGAACAGGCGCTTTCATCCAAGCTCACGGAGGAACCTTATTCTTAGATGAAATTGGAGACTTACCACTTGAGTTTCAAGTAAAACTCCTACGATTTTTAGAAAATGGAGAGATACGACCCTTAGGGTCGAATCATACCACCCATGCCAAAGCAAGAATTATCTGCGCAACCCACCTTCCACTAGAATACCTCGTCGAAAAAAAGCTCTTTCGAGAAGACCTCTATTACCGTATTGCCTCCATTGCATTAAAAATACCTCCCTTAAGAAAAAGGCCTGAAGACGTCGCTTTTTTACTACAAAAATTTGCCGCAGATCACAATCGCTACCTCTCAAGCCAAGTATTACAAAAATTACAAATGTACCATTGGCCAGGCAATACAAGGCAACTCAAACACGCTGTACAACGTGCTTGCAGTATCGCAGAACCCACCCAATTGATACTCAATGAAAACGATTTTGATTTCTTAAACACGAACCATCAAGTGCAAGAAACCTCTTTGAATTTTCTCGAAATGAAAAAAGTGCTCGTAACACAGGCCTTGAAGGAGGCTAAAGGAAATCGTACCCAAGCAGCCAAATCTTTGGGCATCGCTAGAAGCACTTTATATAGCATACTCAAAGAGTCACACATGGAAGAATATCAATGAATTTATTTTTTTTACTCTACCAGAAAAAGAAAAGTGCTCGGAATATTCCCGAAAAATAGCTCATGATCATTGAAATGAGGTCCAACTTTTTAGAGGGGAATTTCCAAGAACTTTACAGGAAATCCCCCCATAAAACCAAATTCATAAACTACAGGGTTTCCACCTCAACTGATTCAGATCTTGATCCCAACCCAAACCCAATCCCGAAGGAGCTAATAAACGATTACCTACGGAACTAAGCCCTCGATCAAACTCACAAAGCTCATAAATACCTTCACCTAAAAGACCACAAGTCTCTAAAATCACATCAGAATCTTGAGCTATTTCAGAAGCAATCCAAGCAGCATAAGCACGGCCTAAAGGGTGCCCCATTCTATGCGTCACCACTAGGGGAATCGATCGTTTCTTGCACCAAGATACCCATTGAGAAACCTGCTGAATTTCTGGCTTGAGCACAAAAACCCCAAAGCCCCGATCAGGAGAACCACTTGCTTGATCCATGGCTAAACGAATATTGTTTTTTTCTTGCAAGTATTTCCACATAAAAGAATCATAAGGCACTGGATCTTCTATGAAATCTATCTCTGACTTGAAAGGCCCGAAAGTTTTT
>DAISZI010000311.1:0-2109 GCA_036824885.1 Oligoflexia bacterium | reverse complement strand
TTGCTTTTTGGTTTGAGTCGTCTGGGCAAACTAGGCGCTTTAGTTCAAGTATTTTAAAAAATTCTAGAAATGAATTCATGCAAAGAATTCGTGAGGTTCAAGGCTTTGAAGCCATGCCCGATGTTTTACCGCTTCGGCTATGCGCCAGAGAGAGGCAATGGGGAGTTATTCTATGCATTTTCAGCAAGTTCAAAATAAGGGGGAGAGTCGTTAAGTCGGAATTCAATGCATTGTGAGGTGCCTGGCTGCTATCAGTGCGCTGCAAAAAATTCATTTAAAAAATATATTTTTAAGTGTACTTTGACGCTAGGGATTGAGCGGGAAAATGAAGTCAGAGGTTGGTTTTTTTCTAATTTGTGTAACGCATACTGTAACAATATGATACAAAAGGAATGATATTATGAATTCGATGGAATCTGAAACCAAAAAAAAGAAGAAAGAAGGCAAACCAAGAGGACCCTACAATAGCCTAGCAAAAGGAATGCTACCCAAGAGAGAATCAGAAAAAGCACTTCGAAAGTTAGCGGAACAAAATGCAAGGAGAGGCTATGAGCTTGAAATTTCTAAAAAAATGATCAATAGACGAGATCAAGAGATTCAAGCGCTGAAAGAGAGCCTGAAGTGTTCTGACAAGACCAGTGTAGACTTAAAAAAGAAGGCAGAGAAGTTAGATCGAGAATGCGATCTTTTGGAGAGAGAGTATTATCGTTTCAAGAAAGAAAGAGATCAGTTGAAGCATTACTCAAAAGCTCTAGAAACTCAGATTCAAGAATTAAAAAACGATTATTTCAATCATTAATCAATTCGATCGTATCTCGTGGGTTTCCTGTAGTCAGCGTTCAAGTCTGAGTTTCATCGGTTAGATATCCACTAAAATACTAGTTACACTGAGTCATAAAAATAGGATAGATTCAGGGATTCGAACCGAAGGAGTTATATGGCAAAAGGATACCATCATTTGACTTTAGAACAAAGGTCACAAATTTACTTGCTAAAAGCAGCGGGTACATCAATGGGTGAGATTGCTCGAATCCTTCAGTGTCATCCGTCCACCATTAGTCGCGAACTGAAACGCAACCAGGGGGCTAGAGGTTATCGGTATCAACAGGCTAATGGCAAAGCGGTAGAACGTCGAGCGAAGGCAAGTCGTACCTTCAAAAAGCTCAATCAAGAAATGATCGTAATGATTGAGGAGATGCTTTTGAAAAATTGGAGTCCGGAACAAATTTCAGATGAGTTAAAGCTTGTTGGTAATGGCATCAGCCACGAAACTATTTACAGGCATGTTTGGAGAGACAAGCGTTCTGGAGGTTTTCTCTACAAACATCTGAGACATTGTGGAAAAAAATACAATAGGCGTTCATTGTAAGTTCTGGTCAAAGATGAGGTGAAATCTGCAATACTTTTGATCGTTGCCTTTTCAGTCATTTTTTAGTTTCACTACAATCATGGTTTCTTGTCGTAGTACTGGGCATTTTCTTGACCATAAGAAAATGCTTCTTTGAGGATAGATAGGCTTGTATACGAGTCCGATTCATTCCGAAATCTATGAATAAGTTTAATTTTTAATTTTGTTGATTTCATGAATTTTTGTGAATGCGATCTTGTCGTTTTTCACTGGCTTAAGCCCTAGAAAATAGTCTATGGTTGCTGTTAAATTTTGTCGTGGTATTTTGGGGAGGTTTTAGTGATGAATGTGTTGGGATTGATTTTATTGCTCGGTGGGTATTTTGTGACTTTTGGTCAAAATCTCGCTTGCGGTGATCCAAGAGCAGCTGATGCTTGGGGGTTGAAATCGAAGCAACTGGGGGTTAGGTATAGTGCGCAAGAAACCCGAAGTAGCGTCTTAACTCGGCAGGCTGAACCAGAGCAACAACAGAAAAATACGCCAGAAGCAAGATGCGAGGATCTGGAAAATCAGTGTGGAAGTGCTAATTTAACTTCAGAAACTTTTTATGATATGATGAGCCCTGTGGATCATGGATCCGATACCACTCGGATGAAACAATGGGCGATCATCGTTAGAAATCATACAGTAGGGTTTTTCTCGGAAAATGAAAAAAAATATTGATGCATTTATGATTTATCTTGCACTCACGAGTGATTTTG
>DAISZI010000310.1:0-2115 GCA_036824885.1 Oligoflexia bacterium | reverse complement strand
ACTTTAAAAGTCGAAGCTGCACGCATTTTCCCTTCGTGATCTAGAATTGGATGATCCTTTGTGACAGCAAGAACTCCACCACTCGTCATTTTAAATTCCAAAATTTCCTGCTGTGCGTCTAGGATATCAAAAATCCAGTTTTTTATGCGACTAGGCTGGGTCAGTGGCTGTTCTAAAGTCGAAGTACTACTCAAAGTAACCAAATCACTTTTTTTCATACTCGCCGCTACTTCAACCGTTTCCCAACCATCATGAAAAAGTAACGCCTGCCCTGGAGCGTAACACCCAACAGTACAAAACCCAATAGGTTTATAATCGCTCGGAACTTTACATTTTTCGAGTTTTTCTTCAAGAGTTGCATTTTTTAGCCCGTTGGCATCTGTTGGCGCCCTCCAATTCAATGGATCTGTTACAACACCTTTAACTACATGCGCGAAAATAGGGTACCTTCTTACTCGGACACCATTCTCGGTTACCACATCACCTAATACAAATAGAGCTTCATACGTTTTTGGATAACATTTTTCAAACCATTTCATCCGCCCTATCGCCTGAATATCAGTCAAATTGTCAGCAGCACATCGCATTGATTGAGCGTAATCTATATACGCATGAAACGAACGCACACCCTCCATAACCGTCTGAGCTTCCGAAACTACTCCCATCAAACCTACAAGACACAACAATCCTAAAAAACCTTTCCTCATGAAACGAAACTTTCTCCTCAGAGGGAAAATGAAACCACATTCTATTTTTTTCTTATCCATATCAACTCCTTATTAATTAAAAATCACAAATAACCGACAACCGAGAGCTACCATCACCTAGAAATCTTACACAGACTAAAAACTCACACATAAAGCATTTTATGCGATAACACTCGAAGTAATCGATCGAGCTTCTCATGTCAAGCATGCCTTAATGATGAAGTAAAAATCTACACTTATTGCAAAAGATGCCTAATACTTCAAGACTGAGCATTTGATGCCAAAAAGGATCTCTAAGAGACCGCCATTAAAAAAACCATATCCACGCTGCATGAACAACCCAAAAAGACATAACGGAAAGTGGCTAAATTGTTTCTTAAACACCCCATAGTACCAGCTTCTCAAACGACTAGATGATCACTCCTAGAGTCTTTAACAAAAATACGCTTCAGAAGTTCTGATCTTTCGATCAAAAAAGACAAATTAGAGCTATGATTTTTAACAAAAGCTAAATGAAATCAATTCTCACGTAAGATTAATCGATATGAATTTCTATCCGTGCCAAATGGAGCATAAACTCGATATGATACCAACACCCTTTCACACTCAACTACTTTTTGATGCAACCTCTCTCACTTCGTGATAGGACCATCCGACCCGAAACGAGTAATGATCAAAAAAAGAAGAAAACGAACCCTATGAACAAGCCTTAAATAGAACCAAATCCAAAGATGCATCAATTCCCCGACTTGTGGCTTCTCATTCTCACGTTTTAAAACTTTCATCAAGCTAAAACCAACAAAAGCTCACTTGTAAAAATTTATGAAATCAATAAAATTAAAAATTAAATTTATAAAGTTTAAATTAGTTTTTCGAGCAAAACTTTTTGATATGGTCTTCTTAGACCGCGTTCCAAATCAGATTTTTTCTACTTTTTAGCACCCTACAAATAGCTTTGAGAAATGCGTAAGGAATACCTATGCTCCCAGAAGACCTGATTTTCAGTCTGTCTGAAATCATCCTCGCAATATGCTCAATTTTCTCCATGAGGATTCAATGCATACCATTGGCATAAACTCTCGTTCAGTATGCTCTTCACTCAAATGAGAAATTCGCTTGGTCATATATCCCCTAAAAGATGCGGGGGAATTTAGAAAATACGAAATTTCTTGAGCTTTTGGTCCAGATCCATAACGAAAGCTCCCTGACCTAATCCATGACTCAGGGAAATGCTTTCCACTTGAGATACTAAATACCATCAAAAATGAGGTATCCGCTCATTAAGTTGTGCAGAAACAAAAATAGCATTAAAATTATTTTGATTTTTATGAGCATAATTCAAATAGAGCGGTGCTTGCCTAGTAAGTAATTACGAATTCAGGACGTAGCTACCCCTGAGCGACGAAGT
>DAISZI010000309.1:0-2119 GCA_036824885.1 Oligoflexia bacterium | reverse complement strand
CTTCAAACCACTCGGACAATCAAACCGCTGAGGGTTCACAACTGACCAAGCCTGAGGAATGCCCCTATCAGGATCTACTTGATGATGATCAAGCACCAACACATCCAGCCCTAATTCCCAAGCCCTCGAACAAGCCTGAAAACTCGTGATCCCACAGTCAACGGTGACTAAAACACTAACCCCATCCTCAACCGCTTTCTCAACTGCCTTCACATTCAGCCCATAACCATCCGCAAAACGATCAGGCTGACAAGCATCGACATCGGTAAATCCAAACTCTCGAAAAACTCTCAACAAAAGAGCCGTAGCAGCAGTCCCATCGACATCGTAGTCCCCGAAAATACGCAGCTTCTGCTGAGCATTTCTCACCCGAACCAAACGCTCCACAGCACGGTCCATCCCCTTCAAAGACATGGGATCCGCTAAAGACCCAAGCTCTGGAGATAAAAACTCTCTAATTGCCTGAGCTGTATCCAAACCACGCAAGAGACATACCTTCAACGTCAAAAAAGAAAGCCCTGTCTCTTTTTGTAAACGTTCGATCAAAGTCTCGATTTTTTCAGGACTTTTTTCAGAATGATCTCGAAAACGCCAGGACCTCTGCATTAACCCACAACAACCGGCGCTCTTGACCGTTTGCCCCTTTTCCATCTTCGCTCATAAAACTCAGTCATAAAAATCACAAAAGAACTTGCCACAAAAATCGAGGAATACGTTCCCACTGCAATACCTACCATCAGGGTGAACGCAAAATCTTCAATGACTTTCCCACCCAGTAGCCAAAGAGAAAAAACACTGATCCAGGTACATAAAGAGGTCAAAAGTGTTCTTCCTAGCGTCTCGTTAATCGCTCGATTCACTGCCTTGTCAATCGAAAGCTCAGGATGACGCTCCACAGTCTCCCTCACACGATCATAAACGATAATGGTGTCATTATTCGAATAACCAATAAGCGCCAAAAGAGCGGCTAAGATCTGAAGGTCAAATTGCTTCTGAGTAATCATAAAAATACCAAGAGTCACCACGGTATCATGAAATAAAGCAAGCACAGCCCCTGGAGAATAGCGATAATCGAACCTAAAATGGACATAAATGAGAATACAAAGCAGAGCATAAAACATCGACAAAAAGCCACTCATCCGAAGCGAAGAACCTGCTTGAGGCCCTACTACATCGACTCTTTGAATTTCAAATTGCTCTTTTTTTAATTTTTTCTCTAAAATGCTCTCGACGTTTTTAGCAACTAAATTGAGGTTTCCTTCTTCTCCCTGGGATTGAATTAAATACTGATTCTCCACGGGAAGACCTATTTGCTGTACTTTCAAGCTCTTAAGTCCACCTAATTCTAGTTCTTCTCGAAGTTTTCCAATCTCCCAAACAGGATCCAAACGCAATTGGACTTCAGCCCCACCGGTGAAATCAATGCCATAATTTAAACCCCGGGTAAAAAATAAAATGACCGTCAACCCAAGAGATAGCAAAGACAAAAGCATCCAAAGGTTTTTTTTACCCACAAAATCAATCTGAGTTCCAGGACGAACCAGTTCTAACATTGTACTTCCTTCCTTAGATACTCAAGGACCCTGATCTGCGCTCGAGTCTGCTTAAATAAAGGTCAAAAATCAAACGACATACAAAAACCGCAGTGAACAAAGTCGTCACAATCCCAATCAAAAGGGTCACTGCAAATCCTTTAATCGGTCCTGTGCCGTACATCAAAAGCACGATGGCAGCAAAAGCATTCGTCACATTGGCATCCAAAATCGTTCGAAATGCTTTTTGAAAACCTAACTCCACCGCATGTCGAGCCATCTTGCCCAAACGAAGCTCTTCCCGAATACGCTCATAAATGACAACATTCGAATCCACAGCGATACCTACGGTCAATGCAATGCCCGCAATTCCAGGCAAAGTTAAAGTAGCTTCCAAGATAACTAAAGAAGCAAGCACAAAAAGCACATTCAATAACAATGAAAAAACTGCAATCAAACCACTCACTCGGTAGTAAATCCCCACAAAGATAAAAACCACGAGGCTTCCGACAAGACTTGCCATCGCTCCTTTTTGAATGGAATCCCCTCCTAAGGAGGGGCCGACAATACGTTGTTCTAAGAAATCT
>DAISZI010000044.1:5388-9140 GCA_036824885.1 Oligoflexia bacterium | reverse complement strand
TAGTTCCGATTTGAGTGTGCTGAAGGGGCTTCGTGCTCCCTGTATTTTATTTCAGCCCGGTGCTGGTGGAAGTTTGAAGTACCATGCTTTTTCTTCCGAAAAGGCAAGATTAACGGGTGTTCTTTTGCCAGGTAAGGTTCAAGCTCAGCGGATTCGATTACCCTGGAAGGGTAATCCTGAGCTTTTTATTGAAAAATGGATGCCTCATGCAACCATGATTACATCGTATGTACCCTCGAAAACTCAGTATGGGAATCAAGCTCCGGGTCCTGCGATTCACCTTCGAGATATCCGAGACCCCCGGTTGGGGGAGGCGTGGTTGGGGTTGGGGGATCATGTGACGTTAAAGATGGGAAGAGGGGATGGTGTTGAGGAGGAAGTCCTCTGTGGTTACGATCACAAAAAGTTGTTGCTTCCTTTTTCTTTGAGGCTTGATCGTTTTTTCGTAGATTACCATCCCGGTACTTCTCAGCCAGCGGAATACCGATCGCAGGTTACAGTCCATGAAGCGTCGCATGTGATCAGCATGAATCGTCCTCTTGTGGTTTCAGGATATACTTTGTATCAGGCCAGTTATGAGGAAGCCTCTCCTCGTCCGGTGACTTCTTTGTTTTCTGTCAATCGAGATCCAGGACGTCGATGGAAGTACTTGGGTTCCTTGTTTCTGGTCCTGGGTTCTTGTTTGCTATTTGTACGTCGTTCTAAGAGATAGGGTTTTTTATGCTGAGATTCGTTTGCATATTGCTTTTATGGGTTCCGAGTGTTTTTGCAGAGCATGTTTCTGAGAAAGCGCCTAAGCCTTGGTCTTGGTCCACGCTTGGATTGGTTCCTATTCAGCACGCAGGTCGTATTAAGCCTTTGGAGTCTTTTGCTCAAGAATGGGTGCTTTTTGAGACGGGTGTGAGAAAGTATAAAAATTGGGAAGCGTTAGATCTCTTACTTTCTTGGATTGCCTTTCCTGATTATTGGCAGGAGAAAGCATGGATACGAGTAAGTCATCAGTTATTGCGTGAGCAATTAGGTTTAGATCGTGAGCGTCTTGAGTTTTCACCTCGGGAGCTTTTGGCTAATCCCATCTTAAAAAAGTATGCCACTCGACCTGCTCAAGAGGCTTCTCGAGAGAAATGGGATGCTCTTTTGAATCAATTGCAGGGTTTTCATACCTTGGTCAGCGGTTTAGGGTTAACTTTGATTCCAGGCAATCCAGGTTGGGATGCTTTGAGTGTTGGAAATTCTGAAAAGAAAAGTCCTGAGGCATTGAGGATTCAGGATCATTTTTTTCAGCTCATTCAGGCTTATATGGCTGAAGATGAAAAAAACTTTGAAGCAAGTGCTTCTCTTTTGCGAGGAAGTATTCAAAGGGAGCTCAAAGACGATGCATGGCTTTCCTACCGGGTGATTGCTGAGTTTCTTTATCAAAAAATGCACTTGTTTTTGATCGCTTGGATCCTGCATTTGGTAGCTTCAGGATTTTGGTGGGTGAGTCGTTGGCAAGGAAAGTCTTTTTGGCACCGACTTGGGTGTACTTGCAGCTTTTTTGGTTTTTTTGCCCAGGTGCTAGGTATTGGTATGCGGTGCTTTATTGCGCAAAGACCTCCCGTGAGCAATATGTATGAATCGGTCATCTGGGTGAGTTCCGGGGTTTCTGTGTTTGCATGGTGTATTTATTGGAAGTGGGCACGTGATTCATTGGTTTTGATCGCGGGAAGTTTGGTGGCTGTTTTAGGGCTGATTGCAAGTGATATTGCACCTACAGTGCTTGATACTTCGATCCAGCCTTTAGTGCCTGTTTTGAGGAGTAATTATTGGTTAACTATTCATGTGCTGACGATCACTCTTTCTTATGCGGCGTTTGCGCTTACTTTTGGTATCGCTAATTATACTTTGTTTCAGTATTTGCGTGGAAAATTGAGTCAGGTTCCTGCTTTAAATCAGTGGACGTACCGAGCGATGCAATTTGGGGTGGTCCTTATTGCTGCAGGGACGATTTTAGGGGGGATTTGGGCAGATGAGTCTTGGGGTCGATTTTGGGGTTGGGATCCTAAAGAAGTTTGGGCGCTGATTACTTTGTTATGTTATTTGATGATTTTACACGGACGTTACGCGGGATGGGTGGGACCCTTTGGGTTTGCGATGGGGTCTTCTCTGAGTTTTTTGTCTGTTTTAATGGCATGGTACGGAGTGAATTTTGTGTTAGGGGTGGGATTGCATTCTTATGGTTTTTCAAGTGGGGGAGGTTTCGGGGTCGCTGTTTTTGTCGTGCTTGAGCTTCTTTATATTTTAGCGGTTTTTTACTTTCAGAGCCGCAGAGGCATTGCTCATGGGCGTTGATTTTTCGCATTTGAATCCTTGTCAAAGGCAAGCAGTGCTTCACACGGCAGGTCCCCTTCTAATTTTAGCGGGAGCAGGCAGTGGAAAAACAAGTACGATGGCTTATCGGATGGCGCATTTACTGGAAGTAGAAAAAGTACGTCCTAGTGCTATTTTGGGTCTTTCTTTTACGAATAAAGCAGCAAATGCATTAAAAACTCGTGTAGCGGATTTAGCGGGGAAGGTGAGCACGAGGGGTCTTTGGATTACTACATTTCATAGTTTGGGGGCTAGAATTTTAAGGGAGCATGCTCAGGTTTTGGGGTTCCAGAAGCATTTTACTATTTTGGATCAAAATGATCGCGTGGACATTTTAAAACAAGTCCTCAAACATATTCGCATTGATGATCGCAAATTTGATCCTGAAGCGATTCTTTTTGGTATCTCTCAGGCAAAAAGCCAATTTCTTTTTGGCGAAAAGGCTGAGGCTTTTTTTGATGATTTTTCAGGATTTACTCCTGAAATGGCATTAGCAGCTTCTTGTAGTTTTCCTAAGTATCAAGAGCAGCTGAAGCTTTTGAACGCGATGGATTTTGATGATTTGATTTATTATACGGTTCTTCTTTTAGAGCAGGATGAGAGTGTTTGTCGTGCTTATAATGATCGGTTTGAGTACCTGTTGGTAGATGAGTATCAAGATACCAATGCTTCCCAATTTCGTATCATTCAATGCTTAACCCAAAAACAGCAAAATATTTGTGTGGTGGGTGATGATGATCAGTCTATTTATAGCTGGAGAGGTGCAGATCCTTCTCATATCTTGAGCTTTTCGAAGCATTACCCAGCGTCAAAAATGGTCGCTTTAGAACAAAATTATCGAAGTACTTCTACCATTTTGCAGGCAGCTAATGCGGTGATTGGACAAAATCAGATGCGTTATCCCAAAAAGCTCTGGTCTGATCGAGGAGAAGGGCGATTGATTTTTCATGTGGTGGTTTCAGAAGATCGCGCAGAAGCAGAATATGTTTCTGAGAAAATTTTAGAAAAAAAACAAGAGGGTTATGCTTGGAAAGATTTTGCTATTTTGTACCGATCGAATGCTCAGTCTCGAGTTTTTGAAGAAGCTTTAAGAAGGAAGGCTATTGCTTACAAGATGGTGGGGGGGATTTCTTTTTTAGCTCGCAAGGAGGTGAAGGATGTTCTTGCTTATTGGAAGCTTCTTTGCAATTTGAAAGATGATGCTTCTTTGAGAAGGGTGTTAAATTGGCCTCATCGAGGGATAGGTAAAGCGACGGTAGAAGCATTAGGAACTCTTGCTTTTTCCCAAGAAATTTCTTTATTTGAGGCTTTAGATCGATGTATTGAGACACGTAGTTCTTCCCGTCTTCAAGCATTTCGGCAATTGCTTCAGAATTTAAGAGATCAGCTTGAGGCTTCATCGC
>DAISZI010000044.1:0-5378 GCA_036824885.1 Oligoflexia bacterium | reverse complement strand
AGCGGTCTTGTGTGGTGAGAAAACGTGCAGGCGCTTGTTGCTTGGGGGCGCTCTTGTTTAGAGCGCTTGTGAATCAAGCAGACGATTGTAGAGGAAGCGGATGATCCTATCCAGGCATCCAGGCGTTGGGAGAATGTGGAAGAGCTCTTACACTCTTTGGGTCAGTGGAAATCCAAGAGTTCTCATGGATTAGAGGTACTCTCAGAGTACCTGGTGGGGATGATGCTTCAGTCACAGGAGCCTGAATCTGAAGAAAAAGATTTAGATCAGGTGACCCTTCTGACCTTGCACGGAGCGAAGGGTTTAGAGTACCGCGTGGTGTTTATGGTGGGTATGGAAGAGGGAATATTGCCTCATAAGCGCACATTAAATGAATTGGTAGATTTAAGTGAGGAACGCAGGCTTTGCTATGTAGGTATTACCAGAGCTCGAGATGAGCTTTTTTTAGTCCGAGCTCATGAGCGTATTCGTTATGGAAAACCTGTCCCTTGTCATCCTAGTCGGTTTCTTGAGGCTATTCCTCGGGAGCTTTTGCAGGAGGTCAATCAGGCTCAAATTTTGAAGCCCCAAGAAGATTCATTGCAGGTGAAAAGCTATTTAGATCAAATTCGTGCTCGGTTAGGTGGTTGATGATCCGTTTGAAATACTCAGGCAACTCAGCTATCATGAGGGTTCTATGCGCGCGATATTTCGAAAAAAATCCATTGATCAGCCTATTGCTGAGGGAGGCTTAAAAAAAGTCCTAGGAGCCTGGGATCTTACTTTGTTAGGGGTGGCTGCCATTGTCGGAGCTGGAATTTTTTCTACCGTTGGCAATGCTGCCTTTTATGGAGGACCTGGGGTTGTTTTTCTTTTTATTTTTACCGCCATTGCTTGTTCTTTTTCAGCGCTTTGTTATGCAGAGTTTGCTTCTCTCTTACCGAGTGCAGGTTCTGCTTATAATTATGCCTACACGTCTTTTGGAGAGCTTGCTGCGTGGGTGATTGGCTGGGATCTTTTGATGGAATACGCTATCAGTAATATTGCTGTGGCTATTTCTTGGAGTGAGTATTTCAGTGCGTTACTTGCGGGTTATGGCATCATCATTCCAGGATACCTTACGATGGATCCTTGGAGTGCTTATCGAGCGTTTCAGCAGGTACAATTGGGTGAGACTCAGGCAAGTTTAGTGCGAGGTTTTCAGATTTGGTCGATTGCCCCTAGATTTTTTGGCATACCTTTTATTTGCAATCTACCTGCGCTTTTAGTCACTTTTTTAGTGACTTGGGTAGCTTATCGAGGGATCCGAGAATCACGCTTAACTTCTAATATTTTGGTGATTTTAAAAGTAGTCGTGATCCTTTTGGTCATTGTTCTGGGTGCTTTTTATGTGAATCCTACTCATTGGGTTCCTTTTTTTCCGGAGGGAGTTTCTGGAGTGTTTCGAGGTACTTCCGCTGTTTTTTTTGCCTATATTGGTTTTGATGCTATTTCTACGACTGCGGAAGAGTGCAGGAATCCTCAAAGAGATCTTCCTCGGGGGATGATTTATTCATTAGGCATTTGTACATTGCTTTATGCACTTGTGGCTTTAGTGATTACGGGGATGGTGCATTATCGCAACTTAAATGTTGGCGATCCTTTGGCCTATGTTTTTGGAATTCATGGAGTGAATATCCCTTGGGTATCAGGATTAGTGGCAATTAGCGCCGTGATTTCTTTGTTTACGGTTTTATTGGTGTACCAATTAGGACAGCCTAGAATCTGGATGGCGATGAGTCGCGATGGGCTTTTGCCTAAGGTCTTCGCTTCTATTCATCCTCGATTTAAGACTCCGGGTTTTTCTACGATTTTAACCGGAGTGTGTGTGGCAGTGCCTTCTTTTTTTATGAATTTAACGGAGGTTACTGACTTAACGAGTATCGGGACTCTTTTTGCTTTTGCATTAGTTTGTGCGGGATCCTTGCGATTGGGGGATCAAAGGGCTAGAGCTAAATTCAAAGTGCCTTATATCAATTCTAAGTATATTTTTCCCTCTTTGTTTTTTTTCTTGTTGGTTGAAGGTTTTTTGCGTCGCGTTTTTTTCTCAGGATCCGATGGGTATGTTCTAAAAATTTTCTACGCTTTTGCCATGGGTATCTTAGCGTGGTTGAGTTACTTGAAGAATTTGTCTTTGATTCCTGTTTTGGGATTTGCCAGTTGTACTTATTTGATGACTGAATTAGGCTGGGTGAATTGGGTGCGTTTTGGTATTTGGCTTTTGTTTGGATTCAGTATTTATTTCCTGTACGGTATGCATCACAGTAAGCTTCGAGAGAAAAAATAGTTTTTTCTATGGCTCTGTGAGAGTGTTTTTGACAGTGCCTGTATTTCGTTTTTTACCTGAAGGCCCCTTGATGACTTAAAATCTTCAGTTGAGTGCCATTTTTTTGATCCACAATGACTTACGGGGATTTTGCCTTCTCTGTATCAGGCTTCATGTGACTTGAAGTCTTGAGCTTTCCTGACTAGAATCGAAAGAGTTTTTACAGGGGTGATCAGGTATGACGCAGAAAGGTATTTTTTATTTATCGCTTGGTTTTTTATTGAGCGGGGTATGGTTTGTCTCAGTCTTTCAAGGTTGTGGGAAATTATTGATGACTGCAGCGATTTCAAGTGGGTTAGCTGTGAATTCTGAGCTTGCTGTGAGTACGGTAAGTGGAGCCATCAACAATAATGCAGGCTCGATTCTGTCACAAATTCCGTCTCGGAAGATTGAGCGTACATTTGCAGAGTTTTTAGAAAGAGTGGGCGATGCGTTGAACCCTCTTCGGTTTGCCATGGATCTTCTGTCTCGTGTACGGGAGGAGCTTTAAGTCCGAGTTATAGTGGAAGTGCCGCTAGCCCCTATACGTATACCCCTTTAAGTTGTACGGTGATTTGGGGTAACGGTAGGACTTCTTCTGTTACATGGAGCAGTGCTTTTTATTTAGCTTATTCACAGCGCCTGTGATAGCACGCATTCTTTTCCGGATAAGAATACCGGAAGAAATTGTGTAGTGACTAGAACCATCGCAGTAGGTGGAAATCTTCGTACTTTGACTGGTCCTCAGGGGAATGCCTATGCTGTGAACCATAGCACGTATGGATTAGGTACTGGGATGCGAGTGTTTCTCCGGCACCCACGAACGGGGGAGTGATCATTACTGTGGCTCCAATGGATGTGCGGGTTATAACGATGGTCATACCCTTCATCAGTGGCAGTCATATTTCTGGTACAGTGGATGTGTGCCTTTATACGACCATACTGTTTCCACTGGATCGACGGGACTCACGATGAGAGGAAGTGGCGTGAATCGTGTGGTGTATGGTAGCGTGCGTGTTCAAGATAATCTGGCTCAATTTACTTCCACCGCGACGTTCAAAAGTGTGGGATATGGAATCGCTAATTGTTGTTTTCCTAGCACAGGTACTGTCACGACGACACTGCCAACCGGAGACACTGAAACGCTTGCGTTCAGCAATGCTTGCGGGAGGCCATTTTGACTCAAACTGATGGAACGAGTTCCTCGTACACGCTTCAGCATTTTTTATAATAAAATAGTTTATTTGATAATAATGATAATTTTTCTTTTATTGAAAAATTTATCTTTTATCTTTTTTAAACAATAGAAAAATTGATTCATACTGAATTTAAAACACTTCATCAGAAAAACCATCGTTCCGTATTTTTTCCAAGCTTTAAAAAATTGATAAGTACGAGGGATTCTTTCTTCTAAAGAGACAAAAGGATCTCCTATGATTTTTTTTTCAAAAGTATTCCTTTGTAAAAAAATCTTGCGATCATTATAAAAAATAGGGTCCCCATGATCGTAGTAACCAAAGGTATAGGCATGAGAGCGATTTTTAAAGGGATGAAAGGCATCTCGTTTTTTTATTTTGTGTTTTTGATCAAGGCTAGTTACTAATTTTGAGGATAAGAAAGGACGTAATTTTTTTGTTGATGGTAAAAAATTTCTGTAAACCCATCGTTTTTGACCTAATTTATTCTCATGCTTTCTGTCTAATCCTTGAAAATTTAAGAACACTAAAGGACCGTCTGAAGTTAGAATGTTTCCTTCGTTCTCTGAAAGATTTCTTTGAAAGGCATTCCAAACAGAAAAATGATAAGCGTTATTTCGAATTATTTTAACATCATCCACGAAACTTAAAATACCTGAAAAAATAATGTCTTTTCCAATCCACCCGTTTAATGGATCAAATATTGCTAGGCCTAATTGGACTTCCTCCTTCCAGTATTCTAAAAAATTTTTTATTTGAACGCAAGAACGCATACAAAAAAAGCCGCTATGAAATTGTCCAACTCTTAAAATATCCGTGTAACTAGGGAAAAGCCCATCGTTCGGAACAGATGAAGTAATCATCGGAGTGATCATAGCTTTGTATTTTGGAATCCAGTTAAAAATCTCAGAAAGACTTGAAAAAACTTCAATAGATGCATCAAAATAAATGACTGCATCAAAATTTTTCAACAAGTACTCCAAAGCCCAGGGTTTCAATGCTTGAATAAATTCTTCGCAATCATATTGAAAAGCAAGCTCATTTAAATTTTTGATACCTAGTGCTTCGATGGTTACGATGCTGTGTTCGAATGCAGCAGATTCTGAATTTTTCTCTGCTAAAAAAATAAAAGTTTGAGCCCAGGGAGCATGGGTCAAAACAGAATCCAAAAGTACTTTAGCTTCTCCTAGTTTGCTATAAGTTGCTATGGAAAAAACGGCAATTTTCATGATGAACCCTCATAGCAACGGTGCCACATCTGATGGACGGCTTCTAAAATAGAGGTTGGAGAAGAAAAATTTTTACAGTAAGTATGACCCAAGAGAGGACAGATTTTTGGTCGGTTACACGGGCAACACTTGAAATGATTGTCCATAAATTCATAGCCATCAAAAAGAGAAGCATTAGAATTTTCAGGTCGAGTTGAAGAAAAAAGGCAAATGCAAGGATGTTGTAAAATATGGGTTGCAAAGTGTGCAGGAAACGAATCCATGCCTATAAAAATAGCATGAGCCATTATGTCTTTTTCCAGTTTTTTTATATTTTCAAATGCAATCGTTGAGCACGAGTAAGTTATAGATTTATTCGTTAGCACATCCACAAAATAGCCTCCATTTTGTAAGGTTTTTATCAGTGTCTCTTGTAAATGTCTTGGATACACTTTCAGAGACCATCCTCCATCAAAATGGATCAGAATGCTTTTATTCGGACTAGGTCGTTGCCATTTTTTTTCTCTTTTCTCGTGTCTTACAATAGAAAAATTTTGATTCGTTAAAGAAAATTTCCACTGATCAATCATATGAGTTTTTGACTTTAAGTAAGAGAGGGAAGGGCGAAACCAGTAAAAAAGTGCATCCCTA
>DAISZI010000043.1:0-9144 GCA_036824885.1 Oligoflexia bacterium | reverse complement strand
TTTTGTGGATAACTATGTGGATAACTATGTGGATAACCGTGTGGATAACTTTTTATCCACACGGTTATCCACACCTTATCCACATTCTAAAAAGAATTTTCAGGTAACTTTTCCTTTTAGGTTCAATAGGGTTTTTGAGTTATCCACTTATCCACATAAACACAAGATTCATGCCAACAAGAAAAAAATGAAATTCTTATAGGAATGTGGATAACTCTCGAAAAAAACCTAAAAGGACAAAAAAAGGGATCGTTTTTTCTGATAAGGTGGACTAAAACAGTGCACTAAAAAAGTTATCCACAAAATCCTGTGGATAACCCTGTGGACAACGTGTGGATAACTTTTTTTTTGAGTTATCCACAAAATCCAAAAAGTTATCCACAGACTTATCCACAGACTTATCCACACGCATTCTCAATTCTTTTCGAGGCCTTAAGTGAGTTATCCACTTATCCACACGCCCTACTACTACTACTGTATTATATATAAGTCTTTCTTAGAAGAAGAGGGATATTCTGAAAAGAGATAAAAAAAAGATTTTAAAAACATTTTCTTAAAATTATGCTAAAAGGCTCTGAGGAGTATCCCCCTATCATGCAGTTTTCTATTGAGCGTTCTGTTTTATTGTCAGCTCTTCAAAAAATACAAATGGTAGTTGAAAAAAAGAACACCATTGAAATCTTGGGCAATGTTCTTTTAGAAGCACGAGAAGGCCGATTTTCACTATGTGCTACCGCTTTAGAGATGGGTCTTCGTGTTTTTGCACCTGCAGAGATCCTTGAGGAAGGAAGAACCACTGTCAGCGCGAAACAGTTTCTGGATATCGTGCGAGAACTTCCTTCTCAAACGATTTCTCTATACTCTCAAAACAATGAACGCATAGAAATGCGTTGTGGGAAAGCTCGCTTCTGTCTTCCTACTACACCAGCTGAGCAGTACCCCACCTTCCCCAAGCTAGACGACAAAGAGTATTACCAGGCAAGTACAGAAGCTCTGAAAGAAATGATCGACAGGACCCATTTTGCGGCTTCTACAGACGCTACGTTTCAACATCTCAACGGTGTTTACCTAGAGCCTTTAGAAAATCGTCGGTACCGTACAGTTGCTACGGATGGATATCGATTATCGTTGATCGATCAGGAACTTTTTTTAAAGAATCCTCCGCTTGATCGTGGAGTCATCGTTCCCAAAAAGGGATTGCTTGAACTGAAAAAATTGCTACAGGATGAGACGGTAGGTCTTGCTTTTGAGAATGGTTGTCTTTTTGTTCAGCTCAAAGACAGTTACTTTTTTATTCGGTTCATTGATGGCAATTATTTAGATTATCATATTTTTATGCAGAAAAAATTAAACCGCGTGATCATTTTAGATCGTGTTGCTTTTACCTCTGCTTTAAAGCGCATGAGTATTTTCGCTAATGAGAAAAGCCATGCTGTGAAACTTCATATCCAGGAAGGATCGCTTCTTCTTTCTTCGAGTCAATCCGATGTAGGTGAAGGTCAAGAAGAAATGGAGGCTCTGTATCAAGGCGATTCTCTGGAGATTGTTTTTAACTTTAAGTATCTCTTGGATGATCTGACGGTTTTAAAAGCCGATCAGGTGGAGCTTCATTTCCAGGATGCTAAAACAACGAGTGTCTTAAAAGAAGTCGGACGACCCGAGCATACCTACCTGATCATGCCTATGCAAATTGATTAATTGTGTTTTATCGTGAAAATTGAGGAGCTTTATATTTCAGGGTTTAGGAATATTGAAAAGTGTTTCTTTCACCCTTATCCGGGACTCAATGTGCTTATAGGTGCTAACGCTCAAGGAAAAACCAGTTTATTGGAGGCCATTTTCTTTTTGTCGTGGTTGCGCTCTTTTCGAAACTCCAAGCAAATGCTCAGTTGGGATCATTCAGAAGGAGAAGTACGAGGCACCATCAGTAAGGAGGTAGCCGGAGAGTCATTGTGGAAAACTCAACTGAAAGTTCATTTGCAAGAAGCTTTGGGTTCTGTTCAGAAATGTGCATGGATCAACGAAAAGCCTATACGGAGTCAGACGCAGTACTTAAAAGAGCGCTTAGGGGCGTATCCTTGTGGATTTCACACGGTGGTGTTTCATGTTTGCGAAGATTGGATACGTAGAGGGCCTTCTCGTCGGAGGGAATACTGGGATCGTGTGCTTGCCTCAGAGAATCTACAGTACTTAGAGGTTCTCCAAAAGTATCAAAAGGTGCTGGAGCAAAGAAATCGCATTTTAAAAGAATTTCAGAGCCAACAAGAGCTTCTGAATCGTTTTACAGAACCTTGGGTCAAGTACGGTGCAAGTCTCACCTATGCGCGATTAGGATGGTTAGAAAGAGGCAACCCACTTTTGAAACGCTACCTTCAAAAGCTCTTACCTCATGCCCATAGCTTTCAAATGACCTATGGCTCTAGCTGGATGGACCCTTTAGAAGGATTATGTGTAGATTCTAAGGCTCAAAAAATGCATTTCACTTTACAAGCTCAGAAGCCTTCATTAGAGTCTCTAGAACGATCGCTTTTCATGAAGAGTTTAGCCATGCAATCTTTAGAGAAAAAAGTAGGGTACACCCTTGTGGGTCCTCATCGAGATGATTATCTTTTTTTTTTAGAAAATCGTCTTCTGGAGCACCGCTCTCAAGGGGAGATCAAATCTGCCGTTTTAGCAATGAAACTTGCTGAGATAGAGCTTTATGAGGCGCAAACAGGTAATCAAGCAATTTTTCTAATTGATGACTTTTCTTCAGAACTTGATAAAAATAGACAAGAATTTTTAATGCAATTTCTTTCTGAAACGAAACTTCAGGTTTTTGTTACCACCACAGAAAACTGGGAAGGCGGGAATTGTTTTTCAATGAACCATGGAACACTTAAAGAAGGTAAGGCATGAAAAAGGATGAACTAGGGCAGGGGTATTCTGCCGATCAAATTAAAATCCTTGAGGGATTAGAAGCGGTTCGGAAAAGACCCGGAATGTATATTGGAGATACAGGGGTTCGAGGACTACACCACTGTGTTTACGAAATTGTAGATAATTCCATTGATGAAGCGCTTGCGGGTTATGCTAGCCAAATTAAGGTAGTGATTCACGAGGATCAAAGTGTGACCGTAGAAGACGATGGTCGAGGTATTCCTGTGGGGATTCATCAACAGGCGGGGATTTCTGCGGTGGAAGTAGTGATGACGAAACTACATGCCGGAGGGAAGTTTAATCAGGAGGGAAGCGCTTATAAAGTCTCAGGGGGATTGCATGGGGTAGGAGCCGCAGTTGTAAACGCACTTTCAGAATTTTTACATGTGCAAGTACAGCAGCATGGCAAGCTTTATCGACAAACTTACCATAGGGGTAAACCTGCGGGACCTTTAAAAGAAATCGGTACCACCGAAAAACGAGGAACGCTCACACATTTTAAGCCCGATCCTGAAATTTTTGAGACTATTGAGTTTCAGACAGAGATTTTGGCGACACGTCTTCGAGAACTTGCTTTTTTAAATAGTGGTATTCAGATTCATCTGCGCGATGAACGTGTTTCTCTGGAGCAAGAGGAGCTGTTCCATTATACCGGTGGACTAGTGAGTTTTATCGAATACTTACATCATTCTAAAAAGAAATTGCATGAGCAGGTGATTTCTTTTGAATCCCAAAAAGATCATGTCCATATTCAAGTGGCTTTGCAATGGAATGATGCATATTCCGAGGTACTCACTTCCTACGTGAATAACATTCATACGATTGAAGGAGGCACTCATGTTTCAGGATTTAAGACAGGACTCACTCGGACAGTCAATCGTTACTTACAAGAAAGTTCGTTGGCAAAAACCTTTAAAGAAGCTTTAACGGGTGAAGACATTAGAGAAGGCTTGACTTGTGTTATTAGTGTTAAGATTCCCGAGCCTCAGTTTGAAGGGCAGACTAAAACAAAATTAGGTAATAGTGAAATAGAAGGCATGGTGGGTACCATTGTCCAAGAAAAAATGACTTTTTTCATGGAACAAAATCCAGCGATTGCAAAAAAAATTCTTCAAAAGGTGATCGAAGCTGCTTTAGCAAGAATTGCTGCTCGAAAAGCAAGAGATCTGACTCGAAGAAAGACGGCTTTAGACTGGAGTGGATTGCCTGGAAAAATGGCAGATTGTCAGGAAAAAGACCCTGCTCTTTGTGAGATTTTTTTAGTAGAAGGAGATAGTGCAGGAGGTTCTGCTAAACAAGGAAGGGACCGAAAAAATCAGGCCATCTTGCCCCTGAAAGGTAAGATTTTGAATGTAGAAAAAGCACGATTTGATAAAATTCTTTCTTTTGAAGAAATTAAAATTCTGATCACAGCTTTAGGTACAGGTATTGGAAAAGAAGATTTTGATGTCAATAAGCTTCGGTATCATAAAATTGTGATTATGACAGATGCTGACGTCGATGGATCGCATATTCGCACGTTATTGCTTACTTTTTTTTATCGGCAAATGCCTTCGATTGTGGAGCGAGGTCATCTTTATATCGCACAGCCTCCTCTTTATAAATTAAAAAAAGGACAAAAAGAAAAGTACTTAAAAAATGAAAAAGAGCTAGTAGAGCACCTTCTTTTTAGCATTTTGGAGGACGTTGAAATCCATTCTGCATCTAAGAAGTTTTCAACAAGTGAGATCAATGTTCTTTTAAAAGAATCGATTCATTTTCAAGAGCACTTAGAAAAATTAAAGCGGAAAATACATCCTCAACTTTTGAAAATGCTCATTACCTCAGACTTTAATGTCCATGATTTGAATTCCGAAGAACAAGTTCAATTGCTTTCAGAGAAATTCAAGCAAGTTGCTCAATCTTATAATTTTAACTTGAACTGTGTCGTAAAGAAAGTAGAAAACGAGTACCATTTGATTTTGGAGCAAAATTTAGAAGGATCAAATGCTTCTTTTTTAATAGATGCTTTGTTTCTCGGTACTTCTGATTACCAGTTATTGCAAAAGCAATTTCAGACCATCCAGTCATTGGGAAAAGCGCCTTATCGTATTTTGTATAGAACTGATGAAAAATTAGCTGAAGATGAAGCTTCTCTTTACGATCAACTCATTGCCATGGCGAAAGCAGGAACGAATATTCAACGATACAAAGGTTTAGGAGAGATGAATCCTGATCAGCTTTGGGAGACCACGATGGATCCTAAGCGTCGGACATTGCTTCGTGTGTCTATCGAAGACCAGGTACAAAGTGATCAAATTTTTTCTCTTTTAATGGGTGACGAAGTGGAACCGAGACGACAATTTATTGAAACGAATGCTTTGAAAGTTAGAAATTTAGATATTTGATAGGTGTTATTATGAATCATGATCAAGAAAACCATACTCTTCGGATTTCCATTGAAGAAGAAATGAAAGCTTCTTATTTGGACTATGCCATGAGTGTTATTGTCGCTCGTGCCTTACCTGATATACGAGATGGATTGAAGCCTGTGCATCGTCGCGTTTTGTATGCCATGTATGATCTGAACAACATAAAAAGCAAACCCTATAAAAAATCAGCTCGTGTGGTTGGGGATGTTATCGGTAAGTACCACCCTCACGGAGATACCGCTGTTTATGAAACTATTGTGAGGATGGCTCAGGATTTTTCGTTAAGGTACCCTCTCATTGATGGTCAGGGTAATTTTGGATCGATTGATGGGGATGCGCCTGCTGCTATGCGATACACAGAAATTCGCATGGATCAAATTACGGAGGAGTTTTTAACGGATTTAGAATGCGATACCGTTGATTTTGTTCCTAATTATGACGGAAGCTTAAAAGAACCGAGAGTCCTTCCCTCTCAAATTCCTAATTTACTCATTAATGGCTCAACGGGTATTGCTGTAGGTATGGCTACGAGCATTCCTCCTCACAATTTAACCGAAGTAGTAGATGCTATCCTTGCCTTAATTGCAAATCCTGAATTAAAAGTAGAAGATCTTTTCGCTTATGTGAAGGGCCCTGATTTTCCCACAGCAGGCTATTTATATGGAGGCCAATCGATTCGAGATGCTTATAGTACGGGTCGTGGAAGTGTGGTCCTTCGTGCGAAGGCAGAAATTGAAATTTGGGGAGAAGATCGTGAAAGGATCATTGTCACTGAAATTCCCTATCAAGTGAATAAAGCTAAGCTGATTGAAAAAATCGCTGATTTAGTGAAGAGCAAAAAAATCGAAGGTATTTCTGATTTACGAGATGAATCCGATCGTACGGGCATGCGCATGGTCATTGAAGTGAAAAAATCACAAAATGCTCAGATCATCTTGAATCAGCTCTATAAGTTTACTCAGCTCCAAGATAACTATAGCATCAATCTTTTAGCGATTTACCGAGGACAACCTAAGGTACTTAATTTAAAAGAAATTCTTTGGGCTTTCATTGAACACCGTAAAGACGTTATTTTAAGGCGTACTCTTTTTAAGTTAAAAAAAGCAGAAGCAAGGCTTCATTTATTAGAAGGACTCAAAAAAGCTATTGAGCATTTGGATGCTATCATTGTTTGCATTAAGCAGTCTTCTTCTCCACAAATGGCACAAAATCAACTGATGCTTGAGTTTAATTTTACGCAACTTCAAGCAGTAGCTATTTTAGAAATGCGATTGCAAAAATTAACAGGATTAGAGCGTGATAAAATCCTAGAAGAGTACCAAGCTATTTTAAAAGCGATTGCATCTTTTCAAGCTCTTTTAAAAGATGAAGCCCTTCTTTATCAAACGATTCAAACAGAGCTTCATGAAATTAAAAGAAAATATGCGGATGAGCGAAAGACGAAAATTATCTATTCCAATAATCTTGATTTTGAAGACGAAGATCTGATCTCGGAAGAAGAGACCTTGGTTTCGATTACCCGTGCAGGTTACATTAAGAGATCTGATTTGAGCTTTTTCAAAAGTCAACACCGTGGGGGTCGGGGTGTACAAGCGGTGAGTCCAGGTGAGCAAGATTTGGTGACTGCTATTTATCGTTGCAATACCTTAGATCAGCTTTTATGTATTACCGATCAGGGAAAACTGTATTCTATTCGTGTTTATAAAATTCCTGAAGTGAATCGTTATAGCAAGGGAAAGGCGGTCGTTAATTTGTTATCTTTGAAAGGTTCAGAAAAAATCAAAGCAATTCTTCCTGTTCGACATTTTCCTGAAAATACCTATATTTGTATCGTCACGAAAAAAGGAATCATTAAAAAGATGCCTTTGAGTGAATTTGAAAACGTTCGCTCTTCTGGTATTTGTGCTGTTTCGATCACGCAAGAAGATGAACTCGTTGCCGCTAAATTAACTCATGGAAACAATGATATTTTTCTTTGTACGCAACAAGGAATGAGTATTCGTTTCTCTGAATCTGATATTCGTTCTATGGGAAGAACAGCACGCGGAGTGCATGGAATGGATTTGGGTGAAAACGATCAGGTAGTTGCTATGGAAGTGTTACGGCCGGATACTGCTTCAGAAAGCTTTGAAGTTCTTACGATTACTGAAGATGGTTACGGAAAACGTACTTCTTTGAAAGACTACCGTTCTCAAAGTCGAGGAGGTGTAGGTGTTATTAGTATCAAAGCTCGCAATGGTTACGTTTTAGGTTCTAGACAGGTTCTTCCTGAAAATGACGTTGTTTTGATTACGAATAAAGGAAAAATGATTCGTATTCGTGTGAATGAAATTTCTACACAAGGAAGAAATACTCAAGGTGTTATTTTAATGTCTTTGACTGCTGGAGAAAAAATCGTATCTTTTGAGTGTTTAACTGCTGAAGAAGTTTTAGAAGCTAAAGAGGAGGTCTCTTCTTCTCCACAGGAATAAAGCACTCAAGCTTCTCTGAAGCATGACCAGGTTTCAGGCGTAATTTTTTTTATAAACTGGTATTGAAGTTTTCAGGTGTGAATAGATGTCAAAAATACTACAATCTGCAAAATTATCTTTCTGTTTCATCGTGTACCTCGTGGCCTACATCGTGCGCTATCCGGGAAAATTCCCGGTAGCTACTATCGTTATTTTACTCTTGCTGAAATCTCGGTATCAGGAAGACTTTCTCAAAAAATCTGGATTATGTATCGTGAAGAAGGATATCGTTCGCTTTTTTTTGATATTTGGATTTTTCTATATCATGGCTTTTTCGGTGATCAATAGCATTTTAAGGGATCATCATATCTTTGCAGTTTTACTGTACCCAGCGCTCATCATTTTTGAGCTCACTTTTCAGGTTCTCAATGAAGAAATTATGTTACGAGCGATAGCGCTTCAAGCTCTAAGCGACAAGCTTAAAAGCCCAATTGTTGCAACTTGCATCAGCTCCCTGGTTTTTTCTTTCCTTCATTTGCTCTTATATTCTTATTCAAGTGAAGTTTTTTTGGATCCATTGACGCTTTTCAATCTCTTTTTGTTTGGAGTGCTCAGTAGCTCTCTTTATTTTAAGACAGGAAATATTGCTTGTAGCTACGCGATCCACTTAGCATGGAATCTCAATCGATTCGGCAGGACCCATTTTTCTTTAACGCAGCTTGACTATATCAGAGAGGGAGTAACCTTCAATTTCATTGAAGGTTCCTGGGGTCTGTTTTTTTTGGGTGTTTTTTTACTCCTGGGTTACCTAGGGGTTGCTTATCGTATGCCGAATATTGTCATTAAAGCACGCAAGTATGAAGGAGCCTTGACCCAGAATTGAAGCCCCTCCCTCTTGGAGATAGCAAGACCAGGAAGTCTCTTGCCATCTATCATGAGCATCTTGTGTTTGACAAAAAACTGGGACTTGTGACGGCACCTAGTAGCAAAGGCAGGGGTTACGCATAGGACAGGGGATCAGCAAACAAAATCTTCATCAGGTAGCTATTATCCATGGCAGCCATCTTTTGCTTTCTTCTGATGCTTTTTTTGGTGGGTTCTTTTTTTAAAAGATTCAAAGCCATTTGCCTGAGAAGAGAACAGTTTTTTGCCGATTCTTCAGCCCATTTTTTGTCGCCATCCTCGTTCATCGTCACATCTAAACTCCCATGTAGCTTGTTTTCAACGTGATCGCGGACTTTCTCGTTCAATTCTTTGGCTGATTTTTTTGTGCTGGAGATGTAATAGCGCGTCTGAGTCGAGGTCACTGCAGTGGACCGGATCTTTCTCTCAGAGCGGATCCTGATGAGCGCATGAGCTTCCGG
>DAISZI010000308.1:0-2140 GCA_036824885.1 Oligoflexia bacterium | reverse complement strand
AATCAAAATAATTTTAATGATATTTTTGTTCCTGTACAACTTAATGAGCGGATACAATTATTCCAATAAAAATAATATTTTTGAAAAACTTGAAACTCGAGTGAGAAATATAAAGTGATCTAAATGATTCTTTTTTTAGGTTTGACTAATTAAATTTAAAAAATTTATTATGTGTATTCAATGAATGGAAGGCTGCCTTTTTGCATTGCTTCTGATTGAAAAGGATTTGAGTTTTTTGTTGAGTCAAGTGGGCTTAAGAGCCCTTTTTGCTCCTGGAAAGATTTAGATTGATTTTTGGGAGTTCGTTACTTGATTTGAGTTCGAAAATTAGTTAATCATGAAGCATGACTGAAATCTGGACACTTTCTTTGAGGCAATTGGCTTCTTGGTTTGAGGATACGAAGCGTTTATTGCCTTGGCGTGAAGATCCAACGCCTTACCGGGTTTGGGTTTCTGAAATCATGTTACAGCAGACCCAAGTTGCAACGGTCATAGGTTACTTTGATCGATTTATGAAACGATTTCCGGATATTCAGTCTTTAGCGCAGGCTTCAGAATCAGAGGTGCTTTTGCTTTGGGCGGGACTTGGGTACTACCGAAGAGCGAAGCATTTGCATCGGGCTTCTCAAGAAGTGGTGAAGGCAGGTACTTTTCCTGAGAGTCGTCAGGAATGGCTCAAGCTTCCTGGTGTAGGAGAATACACGGCAGGGGCTATTTTGTCTATTGCCTATGGAAAACCTGAGCCTCTTTTAGATGCGAATGTGGAGCGTGTGCTTGCGCGTTTACGATGTGTTGGTCGGGAGCAAGGGGAAACTTTTTATAAGAAGAGGCTTTGGAGGCTTGCCAAGTTCTTTGTAGAAAAAGGTCATGCGTTGGGGATTTCTCCTTCCTGCTTGAATCAGGCCTTAATGGAATTGGGAGCAAGCTTGTGTTCTGTTTCGCAACCTGAATGTTTGATTTGTCCTTTAAATCGACTTTGTCGAAGTTTTAAGCGGGGGCAGCAGACTGATTATCCGACGAAAAAATCGCCGAAAGTTTGGATTGCTGTCCAAGAAACGGTTCATTGTATTTTCAGAGGAGATGAGGTTTTGGTGCGTCAAAGAGAAAGTCCTCAGTGGAGAGCGGGGCTTTGGGATTTTCTCGTGGAAAAGCCTGTTTGGACTTCCTTGCGCTATTTAGCTGAGGTGAAAACCCAGCATGTTGTGACGCGTCATAAGATTCAGCGCAGGACGCATATTTGGAAATTATCTAAAAAAGCTTCTGTTCTTTGTGATCGCAAGGTTGAGAAATGGATAGCCTGCAATGATAGTACCTTGCCAACGGGGGCTGCATTTAAGAAGTCGCTTCAAGCCGTTACTCGCTTTTTATCTTCCTGATGCCTTATTAGAAAGCAAAGCTGAGGAAAATGCTTTTTTCTGAGCCAAAAATGTGAGATGCATGCCAGATGCAAAATCAGCTCGATGTGTCGTTTTTGGAGAGTTTGTCTAGTTCACTTAATGATAAGCAGCGCGAAGCTGTTCTTCATATTCAAGGGCCTTTGATGGTGCTTGCCGGAGCGGGTTCTGGAAAAACCAAGATGCTTACTTCTCGTATTGCTTATCTGATAGAGCATTGTCAGGTGTTTCCTTATCAAGTTTTAGCAATGACCTTTACTCAAAAAGCGGCTCAAGAGATGCGTGAACGAGTCGCCCATCTTTTGGGTATTGCCGGTGGTTGGCAAAGGAGTGGATTGCCAGAAATTGGAACTTTTCATTCTGTGTGTGTAAGATTACTTCGGCAAGAATGTTTATATACTCCTTTTACAAAACCTTTTGTCGTTTATGATGATGCAGATCAGTTGAGTCTGATCAAGTTGATGATGAAAGGTTTTGAGTTAGACGATAAAAAAGTAAATCCTAAAGTACTTCAGTTTTCCATTAATCGTGCCAAATGTGATGCTACGGAGGGCAGTGCTTCCGAGTTCTTTGGGTGGAGACGCATTCCTTTTGATGCCATCTATAAAAAATACCAGCAGATGCTTTTCGATAACAATGCAATTGATTTTGGTGAGATTATTTGTCTTGCTTACCGTTTATTGCGTGATCATCAGGAATTAAGGGAAAAATACCAGAGTCGTTATCGTTACTTGCATGTCGATGAA
>DAISZI010000307.1:0-2143 GCA_036824885.1 Oligoflexia bacterium | reverse complement strand
GGTGACTAAAGGAGACTTACCGGAGGCAAAACCGAAAAAAGACATTGCCTCAGGAATGCTTGAGACAAAGCCTTCAGCACCTGGCAGACGGGTTCCCATGTCACACCTTCGAACCAGAATTGCAGAACGCTTGGTGCAGGCTCAGCAAACAGCAGCGATTCTAACTACTTTCAATGAAGTCGATATGACGCGCGTGATGGAAATTCGAAAAAAACACAAAGCTGCGTTCGAATCTCAGTATGGAGTGGGCTTAGGGTTCATGTCTTTTTTTGCTCGTGCGACGGTAGAGGCGATGAAAGTCGTACCTGAGATCAATGCCTCCATCGATGGAAAAGAGATTGTGTACTACGATTCTGTGCATTTAGGCATTGCGGTAGGAAGTGAACGGGGATTAGTCGTGCCTGTGATTCACGAAGCACAGAACTTAAGCTTTGCGGAAATTGAGCAAAAATTAGCCGCACTTGCTATCAAAGCGCGTTCTGGGAAACTTTCTATTGCGGATCTTTCTGGGGGAACTTTTACTATCTCCAATGGTGGTGTTTATGGTTCACTCATGTCCACCCCTATCCTCACACCTCCTCAAAGCGCTATTTTAGGCATGCATAAGATTCAACCTCGCCCTATTGTTTGCGAAGGACAAATAGAAATTCGTCCTATGATGTACCTTGCTCTTTCTTACGATCATCGGTTGATTGATGGAAAAGGGGCCGTGACATTTTTAGTGCAATTAAAAGAAGGTTTAGAAACACCTGAAAAGATTGGCTGGAGTTTATAATGACTGATTTTGATGTAGTGGTAATAGGCGGTGGTCCTGGGGGTTATGTAGCAGCGATTCGTGCTGCTCAACTCGGAATGAAAGTAGCTTGTGTGGATCAGCGTAAAACTTGGGGTGGAACTTGCTTGAATGTGGGATGTATTCCTTCTAAAGCTCTATTAGAATCAACAGAAAAGTGGGTCTACACAAAGACCAAACTCAAAAAACATGGAATTTCAACGACGGGATGTAGTTTTGATCTTGAGCAAATGATGAACCGTAAAAATGCGATTGTCGAGCAACTCACGCGGGGCATTTCAGGACTTTTCAAAAAAAACAAGGTGCAACCTTTTTGTGGAAGGGCTCAAGTTTTATCGGGAAATGAAGTTGAAATTCAAATGGATCAAGAAAAAAAAATCCTGAAAGCCAAGAAAATTATCCTTGCTATGGGAAGTCAACCAACCGAACTTCCTACACTTGCTTTTGATGGAAAGATCGTTTTAAGTTCTACCGAAGCATTAGAGCTTTCGGAGGTTCCGAAGCACCTCATCCTTGTGGGAGCAGGAGTGATCGCTCTTGAAATGGGATCAGTCTGGTCTCGATTGGGTGCTCAGGTGACTGTTGTGGAATATTCAGATCGTGTTTGCTCAAGCTTGGATCCTCAGATCGCAAGCTTGCTGACACAATCTCTGACTCGACAAGGGTACCAATGGAAGATCAACCATGAGTCCCAACAAGTAAAAACTTCCGATTCAGGTTGTCTTCTTTTTTTAAAAAATCGGGTGACACAAGAAGTCATTTCTTTGGAAGCTGATCGAATTTTGGTGGCAGCGGGACGCAAGCCTTGCACGAAGGGTCTTCCAGAGTTAGGAATTCGATTAGACGCGCAGGGAAGAGTGGACGTAGACGCTACTTACCAAACTTCTCTGCCAGGGGTTTATGCGATAGGAGATTTAATTCGAGGTCCAATGCTTGCTCATAAAGCAGAAGAAGAAGGAATTGCAGTAGTGGAGATGTTAGCCGGACAATCAGCACATGTACGCTATGACATCATTCCCAGTGTGATTTATACCTGGCCTGAGGTAGCATCTGTGGGTATTACTGAAACTCAAGCAAAGGATCAAGGCATTGACTATACGGTGGGAACTTTCCCCTGGAAGGCTAATGCGCGAGCGATTGTGATGGAAGAGACTGAAGGGATGGTCAAGCTCATTGCAGATCGTAAAACAGACCGGCTTTTAGGAGCCCATATTTTTGGTGCTTACGCGGGGGATTTAATTGCGGAAGCAGTCAGTGTCATGGAATTTGGAGGTAGTGCTGAGGACATTGCTCGCACGTCCCATGCGCACCCTAGCCTGTCTGAAGCGATGAAAGAAGCTGCGTTTTCAG
>DAISZI010000042.1:0-9333 GCA_036824885.1 Oligoflexia bacterium | reverse complement strand
CAATGATGTAGGGTGACCAAGCGGTCGAGGCGACAACTATCCTGAAACATACCGGATTACCGATGCTGCTTTTCAATACGTTTCGATTCAGGCTCTGTGGGCTCTCTAGGTATCAGGTTTTCATTTTCAATGGCTCAGATCTATTCGGTTTACGAGGTTTGAACTTTGAGAATTGAGGGTAGGTATTTGCTTTTCTAGTCTTCCAAACACTTCATTTTTTAAATTGATCTTGGATGTTTTTAGACTGTAATCTTTGCTAGCTCACGTGTATGATGACAGCCGGTTGGGAAAAAAGTCATTTTTTTGTATAGAGCTTGAGCTGATCTGTGAAGTCTAAGCACTGCCTAGGCGTTGAAGGTGAATAGAAAATACGGAGCATTGTTTCCTCCTTGAACTGACACGAATGTTGCTGCACCCTTTTGTGATTACAATAACTTATTGATTTTATTATGTATTTAATTAGGTAATCGTAGGGGTGGAAGTAGTTACCAAGAATCTAGGGGGTTCGTGAGAAAAATTCAGACGATGTTCAGGGGTGGTTTGTTTCTTTTTTTTGAGATCCATGGTTTTTCTGCGTTAGAACATTCGGGTTATTTCATTTTTTCCATTTCAGAGAGTCTTGATTCTCGGGCGTTTGTAGTCTGCAGGTCTTGTCCGCATAGGGAAGAGGAGTGTCGGTGGATGTTAGATCGCATTTACTGAGGTTTTTTTGGATGTAATGATTTGAGTTGCCTTTTGGTTGGAATGGATCATGCTTTTGAAAAGGTAGGGAAATATGGCTTTTGTGCACTTGCATGTTCACACACAATATAGTCTTTTGCAGGGCGCCATTCGTATGGAGTCTTTTTTTGATCGCTTAGAAACTCTGGGCATGACTTCGGTTGCTATCACAGATACGCATAACCTTTTTGGCGCCATCGATTTTTATCAAGAGGCTTTAAAAAGGAAGATCAAGCCTATTTTGGGCTGTGAAATCATTTATGCTCCTTCTGGGGTGCATTCCTTTCAAAAAGGTCAGAATGTTTGTTTCCATCATTTGGTGCTTTTATGCAAAAATCTTTTGGGCTACCAAAATTTATGCCAGATGCTTACACGTTCTTATCGAGAGTCTTCGTACTCGCAAAAAGCTCCTGCTTCTTTTCCGAAAGCATGGATTGATCGAGCTCTTTTAGATAAGTATGGCGATGGTTTGGTGATTTTGTCAGGTTGTTTGCGTGGAGAGTTGCCGTATTTTGCCTTGAATCAAAATGAGTCTGCTGCTCGAGATACTTTGATTTGGTTTAAGAAGCGATTTGGAGAAAATTTTTTTTTAGAGCTTCAAGATACTGATTTGCCTGAGCAACAGCTTGTCAATGAAACATTATCTCAGTGGTCTAAGCGTTATGAAGTTGCTTGTGTCGCAACTTCAGATTGTCATTATTTAGATCCTCAAGATGCCGAAGCACACGAGGTTCTTCAGTGCATTGAGCATGGAAGAAATCTGGATGTGGATCGTGCTAAAAGTTTGGTTCCTCCTCAGTATTACCTTAAGTCAGAAGCCGAAATGCGTGCACGTTTTGAGCGATTTCCTGAGGCATGTGATTCAACTAATTGGATTTCTGATCAATGCCATGTCGAGTTTCAGTTCAAAGATTCTGAAGGGCGTACCATATACCATTTGCCGGCATTTTTTCCTCAGGAAATTTCTGAAGAGTCTCGAGATTCTTTTGATGTCCATAGCTATTTAAAAGATCAGGCTCATTTAGGATTAAAAAAGAGGTTTTTGCAGGCTGATTTTAAAAAAAGAGAACTTTTGAACGTAAATCTCAAAGATGAGTACTTAGAGCGTTTAAACAGCGAACTTGAAATGATTATTCGAGTAGGGTTTTCAGGATACTTTCTTATTGTGGCAGATTTTATTAATTGGGCTAAAAAAAACAAGATTCCTGTGGGGCCAGGAAGAGGTTCTGGAGCTGGATCTTTAGTTGCGTATGCTTTGAGTATTACAGATATTGATTCTATTCGATTTCAGCTTCTTTTTGAACGCTTTATCAATCCTGAACGTATTAGTTTGCCTGATTTTGATGTGGACTTTTGTCAAGATAAGCGAGATCAAGTCATTGATTATGTCAGTAAGCGTTATGGACCTGAAAATGTTTGTCAAATTATTACTTTTGGAAAACTTCAGGCGAGAGCGGCTGTTCGAGATGTAGGAAGGGTACTTGGGTTTTCTTTCTCTGAAACGGATCAAATTACCAAACTCTTGCCTGATGTTTTAGATATCACATTAACTCGTGCTCTTCAAATGGAGCCGCGATTAGTAGAAAAAATAAAAAGTGATCCTGGTTTAGAGAGGTTGATGAAGTATGCTTGCTCTTTAGAAGGGCTTTACAGAAATCCAGGAGTGCATGCGGCTGGAGTGATTATTACAGAAAAGCCAGTAGTTACTTATTGTCCCTTATTTATGGGGCGAGAAGGATATTTAGTAACTCAGTTTGATAAGGACTTCGCGGAGTCCATCGGGCTTGTTAAGTTTGATTTTTTAGGATTAAAGACATTAACCGTCATTGATCAAACTATTCAATTTATTCCTGATTTTATTTTAGAGGATATGGATTATGAAGATCCTGAGGTATTTGGTTTGATGAGCTCAGGTGACACTGACGGAGTTTTTCAGTTAGAAAGTTCTGGAATGAAAGATCTTTGTATTCGAATTCAGCCTAATTCTTTAGAGGATGTGGCTGCGATTAATGCCTTGTATCGACCAGGACCCTTGGGTTCTGGGATGGTAGATGATTTTATTGATCGTAAGCATGGTCGAAAAATGATGACTTATGAGGTTCCTGCTTTAGAGCCGATTTTAAAGGAAACGTATGGGGTCATTTTGTATCAGGAGCAGGTGATGCAAATTGCACGAGAATTAGCTGGTTATTCTTTGGGTCAAGCGGATCTTCTCAGGCGTGCTATGGGAAAAAAGAAGCCTGAAGAAATGGCGAAGCATAGTGAAATTTTTGTTCAAGGTGCAGTAAAAAAAGGTCTTATTGCTTCTCAGGCTCAGTCAATTTTTGATTTAATGGCTAAGTTTGCAGAATACGGTTTTAATAAATCACATTCGACCGCCTATGGTGTTTTGACTTATCAGACTGCTTATTTAAAGACTCATTACTTTGTAGAGTTCATGGCAGCTTTAATGACTACAGAAATGGATAATACAGATAAGCTTACGAAGTATATCCATGATGCAAAAAAACATGCTATTTCAGTGTTAACTCCTGATGTGAATGCTTCTCAGAAAAAGTTCAGTGTGGAAATGGTGGGAGAAAAAAAAGCACTTCGATTTGGTTTGGAGGCGATTAAAGGGGTGGGAAGCATTGCTGTAGATGCTATTTTAGAAGCTCGTAAAAAAGGAGTTTTTAAAAGTGTTTTGGATCTGTGTCAACGTGTTTCTACACGTAAGTTAAATAAAAAAGTGATTGAAGCGTTATGTTTAGCAGGTGCTTTAGATTCTATTGCTGAAGTGAATCGAGCAAGTTTGTTTGCTTCTTTGGAAAAACTTTTAGAATATGCTTCGGATGAGCAAGCAGAAAAAGAGCTGGGTCAGACTTCTTTTTTTGATGCGGTAGATTCTGAGCAAATTAAAGCGATGTTACCAGTGCAATCTCTTTACAAGCAAGAGCCTGAATGGCCTGCTTCTCGAAAGTTATCATTAGAAAAAGAGGTGGTGGGTTTTTATGTTTCAGGGCATCCTATGGATCTTTGGCAGGGTGTTGCAGAGCAATGGTTAAATTTTAATACACAAAAACTGAAGTCCGGTGTACTAGGAGATCAGGTTGCGTTAAAAAAATACGTGAGAATAGGCGGTATTTTCTCAGAACTTAATGAAATTACCACGAAAAAAGGATCTCGTATGGCTTTTGTGCAATTAGAGGATTTGCGTGGAAAAGTCGAAGTGATCTTTTTCCCAGAAACTTTTTTAAAGTTTCAGGAATTTTTAAAAAAAGCAATTTTAGAAGCTGAGCCTGTTTTATTGGAAGGAGATTGGGAGGTGCAAGCTGAGCCTGCTAAAATTATTGTCAAAAAGTGTGATTGGCTCGCATTAGCGCATCGCAATCGTGTAGGAAAATTATTGATTCGATTGCAGCCTTCTGAAGTCAATCAGGCTCAGCTCAGAGAGTTAAAACAGCAGATCATTCAAAGTCGTGGAAAATGTCCTGTTTGTTTAGATTTTGAAGATCCTAGTTTCCGAACTCAGCTTTCTCTTTCTGAAGACTTTCGGGTATCTCCTAGTGCTTCTTTGATTCAAGCCATCAATCGTATTTTTAGCAAAGAGGTTGTTTTTTTCCAAGAAAGTTTTGAACAAAAGTCTTAGGGTTTTTTTTAGAGAGAGTTCAAGCGTGACTTTCTTTTTCGGCCTTGTCAAGAACTTGCTTGAGGATTTTTGAAGTTACCAAGGGTGCTTCTATTTGTGGGTTATGGCCGATATTTTCTAAAATGAGCATTCTTTCGGGTCGGCTGAGTTTAGGATCTAATTTTTGTATCCAACTTGTAGCGCATGATACGGGAATAATTGCATCTTGTTTTCCCCAAACTAAAAAGACATTGGATTGGATTTTGTGAATGCTTCTGTCAATACGATGGTCTTCACGAAATGATTTCATAAAATTCAAAATATCTTCACGGTTGAACATCGTATGAAAGTAAGGTGTTAAAATAGGAAACCAAAGGGGTTCTTTGAAGAAAAAATGAGATCGAATTTGTTTAAAACCATGAGTCATGACCGAGCGAAAAAGTTTTTGCCAGTCTTCCCAGACGGTCTCGTTTGAAAAAACTCCAGAAGGGCTGATTAAAATGATGTTTTGGGGTCCTTGGTAATGAGGTTGCGAGAGAGGTCGGATTCCCTTGCCGCAGTCCGCTGCATAGATAGAAGCAAGCCAGCCTCCTAAGGAGTGCCCTAAAATGGTATGGGGTTTGAGTGTATCGAGGACATCGCCTATCACTGAAATCATATGATCGATTGATTCAAAAGACTTTTCTTTGCTCAAAAAGCCTGCAAACCCAGGAAAATCAAAGATCAGGATTTCTTCGAAATGTTCTTTCAAAAAAGGCTCAAGCGTCAGAAGTGTGAGCCACCAGGAAAGAGGTGTGTCTCCAAAACCCGGAAGTAGGACGAGTCTTTTAGGAAAAGTATGGGTGCTGATTTTGAGGCTTTTTCTCCAGTATCCAAGTCGTGATTCCCCATATCGACGAATTTCCCATTGAAAACCTCGTGCTTTGAAGGCCATTGCGGAGAATTGAGTAAACACGACCCCGATTATAAGCTAATCTGCCATTGAGTGGAATCCTAAATTGAAGCTGCAAGTGCTATATTGGATTAAGAGGGGGGTTCATCTTTTTGCTAGTTTTCTTGATAGAACGAAGATATCTTTTGAGATTAAAATGGTTGGCTCGACTGGGATTGAACCAGCGACCCCTACCATGTCAAGGTAGTGCTCTCCCACTGAGCTACGAGCCAACAAACAGGTGCTCATACTACTTCATCCTGACTTTTAGAGTCAATCGTATTTAGTAAAGTTTGATGATATCTCCCACCTGCACATTGCCTCCGGTATACAATCGGGTGCCAGAGGCATCTGTTCCCACGAATTCAATGACTTCTAAGGTTGCTTTTAGATGTCCTTGAGAAGAGCCTAGATAGGTTTTTGTTTCCGAGTCGTAAAGAGTTTCTCCTGGGGTGAATACTTTCAAAATATCTCCTAGTATCAACCCAGTGTCCCTTCCGGCATTGATATAAATCTGAGCCCCAGAACATTCAATGACACGACCCTGCCAATCTATTTTGCTTAAAGATTGTAGAATGAAAGGGATGAAGCCTGCCAAGGCTTCTTTTGCGGCTACCATTGTCATGGTTTGCTGAAATTCCTTGCTTGAGTTCCGTGTAGTCTCAGCGAAAATATATCCATGATGCGCAGCATTTCCCCTTTGGGTGCCTTGCATGATTTCTTCTCCAGAGCCAACGTCAAAAAGCTTTATTTCGATTTCGATGCTTGTTTGAGAGTGTTTTTTGCGAAAGATGCCAAAATTATCCCGATTTTGGATGAATTCAATTTTTTTAATTTTTCCTACAAGTGCCAGTGAGAATCCAAGACGATTGGCTTCGGAGAGGAGGTCTTTGGTTCGAATTTGATCTCCACTGACAAAATGAAAAGTAGAATAACGTGATGTTATCTCTTGAGAAATTAAAACTCGTTGTGTTTCTATTAGTTGAGTTTTAAATAAATCGGCCACTTCTTTCCCAAAATCTGCATCAAAAAATAAGCTATCATTCCAAAAATCAAAAATGAGCATTTTTTTAGCAGGTCGTGAGACCATCGGCGCTTTTTTGGAAGTTTCAGAAGTTTCCTCGGGAATTTCTTGAGAGTCGCGTTGACTAGGAAAGTCGGATCGAAGGTTAAGTCCCTGACATCCCCAGCAAAAAAGAACCAGCATCATGCAAGAAGATGTGCTTCGCATGATCAGAATTTAACATTATTTATTTATTTGCTCCAAAAGAAATGCTGTCAGTTTTCTTTGAAGGTGAGTTTTGACGGGCTAGCAGTAGGATGGTTAGCATTGCTCGATGTTTTCGTGAATGAAATGAAATGATTTTTTGAGCAATCCTTTCAACTGGGTTTGTTTCTGACAGCTTCGAGCGCTTGGTCTGAGGATTTCAGCGACAACTTCCTGAGCTCAAGGGGTTCCCGGCGAGTCTTAGAAAGTTTCCAAAAGCTGCCAGATCTCTTCTTGAGTGATGGAGCCTGGTAGCAGTGTTTCATGTTCTCTTTCTTGCTGAAGAATCGCATCGGCTAAAGCGCGTTTAGATTTTTGAAGTTCTAAAATACGTTCTTCAATCGTTTGACGAGCAATTAAGCGGTGCACTATTACCGAGCGTTTCTGCCCAATGCGATGAGATCGATCCCATGCTTGGGCTTCTACTGCTGGATTCCACCAAGGGTCCATCATAAAAACATGATCTGCCTGAGTTAACGTAAGTCCTACTCCACCTGCTTTTAAAGAAAGAAGCATGACACTTGGGCCATCATGGGTTTGAAATTCTTCAATGAGCTGTTTGCGATTTTGTGTTTTTCCATCTAGTCGTGAAAAACGTATCGAGCTTTCTTGAAGTTCCTTCTGGATACGATCCAAATACAAAGTCCACTGAGAAAAAACTAAAGCTCGATGCCCATTGGCGATGGAATCGGAAAGAATTT
Organism: Oligoflexia bacterium; assembly: GCA_036824885.1. Classification (GTDB taxonomy): domain Bacteria; phylum Bdellovibrionota; class UBA1018; order UBA1018; family UBA1018; genus DAISZI01. The sequence continues at coordinate 2,107 of DAISZI010000042.1, read as the reverse complement.
TTAAAAGCAATTGAGATTTAGAAGAGTATTTGATGCTTTGTCCTGGAACCATTCCCGCGTGGCAGCAGACCTGCCTGAGTCGCAATAAAAGCTCAAACAATTGCATCGGATTTTCTCGTTTTTCAAGTCTTTGGAGTACTTCCTGACGTGTAGAGATCCACAGAGTATCATAGATTTCTCGCTCTTCTTCAGAAAGTTCACACATGAGAATTTTTTCTGTTTTAGGGGGAAGATCTTTCTCGACTTCTTGTTTCATGCGTCGTAATAAAAAAGGTTTCACTTGAACCCGAAGTCTTTCAGAAGCTTGAGGATCTCCTCGATGCATCGCTTCTACCGTTGTCGTTTGAAAGAATTTTAAACTCCCTAAAAGACCAGGATTGATGAAATGAAACTGACACCATAAATCTTCTAAACGATTTTCTAAAGGAGTGCCTGTGAGGATCATTTTGAAATTTCCTCGCAATGCATGAACTGCTTGGGTAATTTGACTGTCGGGATTTTTAATCACCTGGGCTTCATCTAAAACTATTGTATCCCAATGAAAAGAATTTAATGCTTTTTGATCTACTCGAAGAGTTCCGTAACTACTTAAAATTACTTGATTTTTAGAGAATGTATCAGGATTTAAGACTCTTTGTGGTCCCCAATACAATTGGCAAGGAAGATGAGGTCTGAATTTTTGAATTTGCTCTAGCCAGGAAAAAAGGACGCTTGTGGGCGCTAAAATCAAGCTTTTTCCTTGAAGAACACATAAAGCCTGAAGGGTCTTTCCCAGTCCCATGTCGTCGGCAAGCATAGCACCCACTTTTTGATCTCTCAAAAAACCAAGCCAATTGACTCCTTCTTTTTGGTAGGAGCGCAATTTGACTTGAAGATCTTCAGGTAAGGCTATGTCTGGAAATACGTCAGGCCATGGCTTAAGCTTTTCTGGGAGTGCTTGTTCCTGGGTTTCGTAAAGATTACGAAGTGTGGGCATCAGGCAAGACGGAGAAGCGCCTTGTTTTTGTGCCTCCCACAAAGCTTGAATGTTCGTTGCGTATTTTTGCATCCAGTCTTCAGGTAAGCGTCCCCAGCCTCCTCCCAAAAGAGGGACGTACTGTTTCTGGTTTTGCCAGGCCTCAAAAACCCGTTGTGGGTCCGCTTGTCCTTCTTCTGTGTGAAAAGCAATATTCAATCCTTCTTCTGTGTATTGCAAGGAGGGATTCAAGGTGCCCTTGTCTTCAAATATGCCTGAAGCACCTTCTTGTTTCCAGGCTTTGGCTTTGATTAAGAATGCTACTGCTTCTTGTCCGCGCAACATGAGTCTTTGTCCCAAACCAAGTTGCAGTTCCTGGTGCAGCTTTCTTTTCCAAAATCCTTCTGAGGAAGGATCAGAAAGTTCGCCTTTCCAGCATGGAATCACTTCTAAAGACTCCGGAGGACAAAAACGAAGCTGTAAAACGATAGAAGGCTTTTCTTTTTCGTAAATTGGCAAATCAGCAAGAATGGCTACTTGCATTTTTTTTTGAAGCTCAGGGAGAATCTGCAGGATCAGTGTTTTCATGTGTGCACCCTCATAGAGGGTGCCCTGACCTGACAAAATAGAGCGCTCTTGAGACGAAAGCTCAGGGAAAAAAACAGGCTGTAGCTTTCCTTCAAAAAAAATCACTCCGTTGGAGAAAACCTCTCCTTGAATCATCTGCTCTACTCCCTGTAATCTCAAGCCTGCTTCTTCTTGAATGATTTTCGCTGAATAGGCTAAAGTTTTAGCGTCTACTTTCACCTCAACTTGATCTAAGAAGAAACTCGCGGTAGATCCTAAAATTTCAAAAAGCTTAGGCCATAAGGAACTTGGAATTTCTGAAGATTCGAGCAATCCATCGATTTGATAGTCTTCTGACTTTACTAAGAAAATTTCTTCACTTGCAATTCGACCTGAGTGGATGCCACCCATAAAACTCACTAAGCTTCCCTGGAGTTTCTTTAAGTTGCCTTTTTTAGATCCCCAAACGCGTTCTAAACCAAGCCTGTGGTTGATGCGAAAGCAGTGGTACTGAAGTCGATGTTCATTTCTTCCTTCCCAAGGATTTTTTCCCTGATTCCATTGGGTTTTTAAAAAAACCACAAC
>DAISZI010000306.1:0-2166 GCA_036824885.1 Oligoflexia bacterium | reverse complement strand
ATTGTGACAATTTCTTCATCAGTGATAAGAGACTGTCCTTGATTCGAACTCATTCCTACAGAATCACAACAAATTGCCTCCCTCCAATAGTGGTATAAAACAAGTTACATAGTAACCAGTTGAATTTGCCAATTCATCATGAGCCTGCTAAGTAGTTTATCTGTTGGTTTCAGATTGAATAACAGACTGCTCATCTTGTTTCTATAAAAATCAGGAAGTTAGGTCTTTATACTGGACTAAATCGTTCAACTTTTGATTGGCATTGAAAGAGCTGTTGTACTTATTGCGTTCTTGTTCTCTTGGGCAACGATTGGAGGTTCGATTGAGGTTCTCAGACGTAGATTGTTATCTGGCAATAGATGGCAGCGATTGAAGAAATAGACTAGATCAGGACAGTATTTTGTTGTATTTGTAAAAAATGAAATTTTTTGCAAGTATTTCGGTTCGTAAGATCATTGCCTTGTTTTTACTTCTATTGATTGCTTTTTTATTTCACTATCCTAGGATTTTCTTCATTGCTGATGAAAGTGCGCGTTTTACTGGGAAGCTGTCTCTTCTTAAAAATTATCCCGTGCTTTGCAAGTGGGATTGCCCTCATTATCATTACCTAGCTGATGCAAGCAATCTCCAGAAAGATTCTTATTTTGCAGCTTTTTTTCCTGCTTTACCGCTGATTTTAAAGTTATTGCATCACTTATTGCCAAAAATAGAGATGCCTTCTCTTAGTGTCATAGTCTCCAATTTTTTTTCGCTACTTGCCATTGCTTTCATCGTGTTGCTGGGCTCTCGTCTTCACTCCAAGGAGGCCAGAAACAAATTTGGTTGGAATCGCTTTGGGTTGTTATTGGCATTTTTGATAGCTATCTATCCTCATAGTCAATTTTGGTCCTATGGGTATAATGAGCCTCTTTTTATTTTAATGTATGCTGGAAGTCTTTTATGTCTCGTGGTGCATAATTTTCGTGCAGCTTCAGTGTGTTGCGGATTGGCTGCCGTGACTCGTCCTCAAGGTATTTGGGTGTTGGGGGTTTTTTTGGTCTTAGCTTGTGATAATTTTTTATTGAATCGAGTTAATCAAAAAATAAGCTTCAAAAGAATAAAAGAGATTGATTTAATATTTTTCCAGGTTCTTTTCATGAGTTTATTTCCGTTTTTCCTGTTTTTAATCTGGCAATGGAAGACCTTTGGTCACCCATTTTCTTTTCTCAAGGTTCAGTCTATGTACTGGGAAAGGTCTTTTGATCTCGTGGGTGGGATAAAAAGCCAATTTCCTAAGTTTCAATTCACAAGAATTTTAAATATATTCGCCCTTTATTCATCTTACCGATTCATCAAAAGAAATGGAGTTCATTGGAAAATGATAGGAATAACTACTTTTTTAATGACGGAAATTCCCTTGTTTTTCGGAGGTTATTTGTCGTATTTGCGATTTTCCTCATTCAATCTTGGGATTTTTGTTGCGCTCGTTGAGGTCACTAGAAATCGTTTCTGGTGGGCTATTGCTTTGATGATTTTTGCTCTTACTGGTCTTGATGCGGAAGTTCATCGCTGGTTAAACCTTCCTTATTTTATGTTTTGATTCAGTGTTTTTTGAAATCTGCCACAGAGAGATTTTTCCTGTCAAGGCACGATTTCAAATAGTTCTTGCTTCATGAGTTTAAAAAGATGTGTGCGCATCAAATGTAACTTTCAATGTTTTTTGGAATTTCAGGAGTTTTTTATCTCTTCCTCAAAAGATCGATGTCTTTTTTCTTGAATGCACTTTTTCGGTGTTTCAGCTGTTAGAGATTTGGTTTGAGTCCCTGTTCCGAGTGGCAAAACTGCGCCTGGCTGAAGATGCTATTTTTTATTCGGCTATATCTCATTGAGCAGTGCTACCATGGGTAGCAAAAAAGGGGACGCATTGGGTGCAGGAAAAAAAACAGCACCAAGGTTCTCAAAAATCTTGAGTCGCTTTTGCCAAGCTGATGTAGACACAGCTGAATCATAGATCGGTGGATCATGATGCCAAAGGGATGAAAAAGAAAATTTGATTAAAAATAAATCAGGTTCATTGGTTTTCTAAATTAAATGATATGATCTAGTTAAATAATTTAAACCCTGCTTTGCCATGGAATAGAATTCTTTACAGTTCTCAATTTCTTTGATAATTGGATGAGCATGATT
>DAISZI010000305.1:0-2171 GCA_036824885.1 Oligoflexia bacterium | reverse complement strand
CAGTTCAAAATATCGACTTTTATTTTATCCATACTGATGCGCCTCCTCGATTAAAGATAAGAAAAATTTTCGATCGTGATCCTTTTTTAATGAAGATTCTGTTTACATCGATGGTGCTTACAGGATTCTTTTTTTATGGACTTTCTAAAGTAAGTATTGATACCAGATTTGAGGTAGATCAAGTTCCCGAAAGAATTGCCACGATACTTTATCAGCCTGAAAAATTTATCAAAACCCCTGAATTGCCTAAGCCTGAGACTGTTGTGGTAGAAAAGTCTTCTGTTGAAGTTGAAAAACCTGTTCAACCTTTAAAAAAACCTGTGGTGAGAAAGATTAAGGTAGCTCCTCTGAAGAAGCCGCTTGATCGTCCTATTCCTAAAATGATGCATTCTGAGAAAACTCATAAGGTTAAAAAAACCCCTAAGCATCAGCTGGCTCAGAAGGAGTCTCATGAGGGATCGGGAGCGCGAGCGAAGGCACTGGAGGGTTCTCGTGGAGAATTGAAAGCAAAAACCGAAGTCAAAAATAGCACGACTATGTCTCGTGTTTCGGGTAAGCATCAGCAAGGAGTTTTGGCCAATAGTCAGGTGGATGATGAAGGAAATGTAGACTTGCTCAAAGGTGTTGGAGGGAAGATGGAGAACATCTTGGGAAGTACCACCGCTCATTTAGGAGAAGGCGGAGATCAATGGAAAGGTTTTGGAAATTTTAATTCACAAGGATCAGGAGGGCTTGCTTTGGCAGGCCGTCATAGCGGAGGAGGGGGGAATGCAGAGACAACTTTGGGAGGTGTAGGCAAGCAAGGAACGGGTATGGGGCGTGTGGGAACGGGAAAGGGAGCTTTAGGAGGTAAGACGGGAGTTTTAGGCGGTAGTCATGTTCAATTGGATCTTCAAGATCGTGGAGAATCTGTGGTCATGGGGGCTATTGATCGAGAAGCGATCGCTCAGGCCATTTATGCTCATAGAGACGAATTTAGACTCTGCTATGAACGTGAAATTAATGCAGAAAATCCCCATATATCGGGTATCCTAGGAACAAGCTTTGTCATTGGTTCCAGTGGTCACGTAACTCGAGCAGGTATTGAGTCTTCCTCGCTTCACAATGCTCAAGTGGAGCGCTGTGTACTTCAGGTGCTCAGAACTATTGCCTTTCCACTGCCTCAAGGAGGAGGTGTTGTGGAGGTGCGATTTCCCTTCAAATTTACGTCGCGTTAGTATGATTGATCAACTAAAATCAGTGCTAGTGCTTTTTCTGATCAGCGTGTTTTTGGTATCCTGCACAAGTGCCACGATGGTTCGTTCCTCTGACCCAGAAGTTATGATATCTATTGATGGTCGGTGGAAAGGTAAAGGCAGTGTCTTGTACCGTGATAGAAAAATTTTTGCTTCCTCGACCTATGTCAGAATGCAGAAGCCTGGCTGTGAACCTCGCATGTATTTTTTTTCTAGAAGTGAGGAATTTGAAGTAACAGCCTGTATTCTTGGAATTTTTTTTATATTTCCTTTATTGTGGATGATGAAATACGAGCCAGAGCATAGCTATGATTACTCTTGTACCAAACTGAATGCTGGCTTTTTGTAGTTTCTTGGCACTACTTACGATTTTTAAATTGGAAAAGGCAGTCAGGCATAGCCTGATTTATGAATGCTTAGTTCTCAATTGATTCTTTTGAAGGATTTTGTTTGGGATCTTTCTTAGGCTTGAGGTGATATTTCAGTAAGTTATAACGTGCATATCATTAAGCACAGATGCTGAAGTGTCTATCGAGATCTATTGACGAGGGTTAAGTCCCAGAGCAGTTATTATTGAAAATTCAACTTAAAAACTTGAGAGTGACGAGTTTTAGTGTGCTGCGTTATAGATTTAAACTAAAGTAATTTTTATACAGATGCTTGATATCGATTAATTAGCAACTATAGTCATTTTCAAAGCAAAAATCCATTAATGAAATTTAACTACAAATCGCCAACAGCTATTTTGCCATTTTTTTCTTCTCTTCTGATACACTTCAACTATCGTTCTACAGATAGAAATAATTTCATTTTTTGTAAGACAGAAAGAAGGAACACACAATGGCTCTTTGGACAGCTTGGTTAGCAGCAGTTACGCAATGAAGAAATGCTTCTTCCAATCGAAGAAATTTTATGTGGTTTGTAGTCGTTTTGGCT
>DAISZI010000041.1:4805-9384 GCA_036824885.1 Oligoflexia bacterium | reverse complement strand
ATTTAAAGCACTGCTCTATTTGAATTATGCTCATAAAAATCAAAATAATTTTAATACTGTTTTTGTTCCTGTACAACTTAATGAGCGGATGCTCTTTTTTCATCGGAGACTTTTTGAAGTTGATCCTGTTTTGATCCAGTCTTCACTGGGTTTCTATACGATTTTATTTGTTTCATAAATAATTTTCAATTCTATAGGATTAGGATATAAGCATAGCCTGAGTGATCAGCAGATTGCAAATCTGACTCTTACTATGGGTTCGGTTTTTGGTGGCACAAGTGAAGACTTGCTATGAACAGCGGATTTAAATTTTTAAAACAGATTTGTATTATCGGATAGTGCATAGAAACAACTTTATGGGCATGGTTGTAAAGTTCTCTAAAAAAACGAATAGCAGAACCGAAGGTTCTCTTTGAGTCTGGAACTAATACCGTCTCACTATGCTTGCATGCTTTCAATAGTTTGGCAACCCTAAAAGTCCTGGGAGCCTTGGTTGTGCAACGCATTTCATTTTTGGTATCTCGAAAAAGTAAATTTCTATAAAACTTAAAAGATTTTATTACGTGTCTCAGTGATTTTTAGAAGATCTAATCCTCAAATTTGGTTGTGAATTTTTCCAAGTTTAGATCATTAGGTGCGCATTGTCCTTGTTTTCATCTGACTTGTACAGGCAATAGGAATTGTTTCTCTGAGCGCTGAAAGGGTATCCTATAAAAAAAGAAATTCTTATATTAAATCAAAGAGTTAGATTTCACTAGTCCAAATATAGGGAAAATTTCGGTGCTGAATGGTTGAGGGGGGGGGTATTTCTGTAGCTGAAAAATCATTGACCTATTGTATTGAATAGGTTATCTTGCGTAAAGTGTCAAAAAATATTTTTATACGTACGAAATGTTTGCGGTGAAATTTAATTATTTTAGAAATAGATGAGTGTTGAGTGTTTTACAGTCGTAGTTTTTTAGTGTTGCTTATGTCTGCATTTTTTTTGGCTGTAGGTTGTGGGAATGAGAAGCAGAGTGGTTCTCCGTCTAATGTGTTATCCGCGGATCAGCAGCAGCCAGCACCGAGTTCAAATGCAAAATTTAATATGATTGTTAGTAGATTCAAGTGGAAAGAAGTTAAGCGGCGCTATGAGGATAAAGTACTAGATGTAAGCGAGGTTTTTTTGAGTGAGAGTGTTGATGACATTAATAGTTTGGTGAACTATTTTAATATTGGATTCAATCTTTCTTGTGATGAATGCTTCCGAAATTTGCTAGTTAAAATGAATGCTGAAGATACTGAATTTGAGTACAAACGCGAATCTGATGGTGTAGTCAGTTGGCTCACTAAGAGAAAAAAATCATCTTAAAAAGAATGCCGATTTTGAATTTTTTGACGTGTTTTTTTTAATTGTGTTTCTGGTATGCGCAATAACTAAGTAGTGAAACGCCTAGTTCCGATCCTGAAGCTTGTGTGTTACGAGCACAGGGTAGGTTACCTGTGGGATAATCTTATAGATAAAAAATGAAATATTTCCATCAATGAAAACGAGGTATTCTGTGCGAAATTGTGAACCATGGGATCCGTCTTTACGTTAGATGTCCATTGTTCATGTTCAGCAATTGAAGAAAATGCTCGATGCTTGATTTTTTATTCGAAAGTTTATAAAATATTTTCTTTGGACTCAAATGCTTTTGTCATTGCTAGGATGATTTTGATTGTGTCAATGCACTAAATTATTAGTACTTCGCTTGCTGTATTTTAAGGGCGATACCGCGAGGTTTTTTTAAAAATAGTGATCTCATATAAGGTATTGACATTTCATGGAATCACGCTTGAGGCTCTTTCCTTTAAAAATGATCAAAGTGAGTTCGAAGCTTTCCTGATGGAGCAGTTGAGATGGTGGTTAAAAAACTTTTTGATCGAATTTTAAGAGTATACAATCGCAAATCTTCTCGTATTTGAAGAAAACAGAAGCTATTCAATCAGTTTCGACTTCTTTGTTCACATGCAGTTCTTCAAAAACTGAGTCATTCTGCTGTGCAAGAGTTCAAGCATTTGTAAAAATTTTACTAACAAAAAACTTAAATGAGTCTATTTTGAAGCATTGGACGATCGTGCTGGTTGGAGTAAGTTTCAATATTATATTGATCAGATTCAAAAAACTGATGCTTAGGGTTTTAGATCATGCTCCAGAAGTTGTTAAAATCGACGTCTTGGGATCGATATGGTTGAAAGGGTTTTCATTATCTCAACTCCAATATATCTGAAAAAACTTGAAAGTGGAAGAAAAGAGCAGTACGGTCGGGGGACGTATGAACATTTTAGAATCAGAGCGTTTGTGGAAAAAGTCTCAAAAGACAGTGCCCGGTGGAGTGCATTCTCCTGTGAGGGCCTTTCGAGGAGTGGGGGGGGTGCCTCGGTTCATCGCCTCTGCTTCTGGAGTTTTTTTGAAGGATGTCGATGAAAACGAGTACTTAGATTATTGCATGTCTTGGGGACCTTTGATTTTTGGACATGCCGATGCTGAGATAGAAACTGCCGTTCGAGAAGCACTTCCTCGGGGTTGGTCGTATGGAACGGTAGAGCCTTATTCTGTGGCTTTAGCAGAATGTGTGACGGAGGCCTTGCCGTGGGTAGAGAAAATTCGTTTTGTCAGTTCTGGAACAGAGGCGGTGATGTCCTCTTTAAGGCTTGCGCGTGCTGTCACCGGACGTAATTTAGTCGTTAAATTTGATGGATGTTATCATGGACATGTGGATGCTCTCTTAGTTCGGTCAGGCTCCGCATTGGCAGATATGGCTTTACCTGATAGTGCTGGGATTTCTGAAAAAGTTGCTCAAGAGACGGCAGTGCTGACGTTGGGGGATGCTGAGGGTCTTGAGGTTTTTTTTGAGAAATACGGGAACCAAGTGGCTTGCGTGATCCTAGAGCCCTTACCTGCTAATTATGGGCTTTTGATTCAAGAGACCTCTTTTTTGAAAAAGGTGGCAGAGATTGCTCGAAATGCCGGAAGTCTTTTGATTTTTGATGAGGTGATTTCAGGATTTCGTGTGGGATTTCAAGGCATGGCGGGATTAACAGGCATTCGACCTGACTTAGTGACCTTTGGAAAGATTTTGGGCGGAGGCTTTCCTGTAGGCGCTTATGGGGGAGCCTCTTGCTGGATGGATTGGGTGGCACCTGCTGGGCCTGTGTATCAGGCAGGTACCCTCAGTGCTCAGCCTTTGGCTATGGTTGCGGGTTTAGCGACGCTTCAGAAACTGCAGAGAGAGAATCCTTATGCTTTGTTGGAAAGAAATACCCAAGAGCTTGCTCGGGCTTTGAAGGGCTTGGCTGAAGAAGAAGGCATTGATCTTGACGTCAAGCACTTTGCTTCTTTGTTTTGGGTGGTTTTAGGAAGTTCAGGAAAGGTTCAAACGCCTCAGCAGATTCCCGAGGAGCACCGTACTTTATTCCCACTCTTGTTTCATGCTTTGTTAGACCAGGGTATTTATCTTGCTCCGAGTGCTTTTGAGGTTTCTTTTCTCTCGACACTTCATACTCAAGCTACCCAGGAAGAACTGATGCATGCGATGCGAGTAGGGCTTAAAGTATTGAAAAAAAGGTAGGCATGGGATTTCAAAAAGTACCTCGACATTTTCGATGGATGGTGGTCGCTCATTTTCTTTGGATTGCTACTGTTTGTGTTTTGGAAGTTTGGTGGGGGAAGCTTTTATTTCGGCAAGCTCGTCGTATTGCCGAGCTTGAAGAGCGTTTAGGGATTGCTTCTACTTGGGATCGCACACAGTGGATGCTTTATGGGGAGTCCATTAGTTTTTTTGTACTGCTTTTAATCTGTACGTTGTTGCTGGTGGGTTTTTACTGGAGGGAGCTTTTACGCGTTCGTGGATGGGAAGCGCTTTATGCCTCGGTTACCCATGAGCTTCGAACGCCTTTGGCAAGTATACGCTTGCAAGCAGAATCCATTGAAGCAGGCCTTCAAGATGCTTCCGCTCAAAGAATGATACGGCGCTTATTGGAAGATAGTTTTCGGTTAGAATCACAGATACAGCGGACTTTAGAATTGGCACGCTTAGAGTCTGGAGGAAAGCTTCATTTAGAATGGATATCCTTGAAGACCTGGTTGGAGGCATTTTTTGAAACTTTACCCTCCTACGACCGAAAACTTGCCATTCGGCAGGAGCTTGAAGAGGCTTGGATCCAAGCAGATACCTTTGCACTTCAGATGATTTTTAAGAATATTTTTGAAAATATCGAGAAGCATTCTGGTCAACCATTAGAAAAAATAGAAGTTGTTGTTCGTTTGTTTTCAAGAGACCATGAGGTCATTGTAGAAGTTCAAGATCAGGGGAAAGGGTACCGAGGATCTCCTCGGGCTTTAGGAGCTTTATTTGCCAAAGGCGCGTTTTCTGCTGGAACAGGAGTAGGGCTTTACTTGGTAAAAAAATTAATGAAAAAAATGGAAGGGCAAGTTACGTTTGAAAGCACCGTGGGGTTCAAGGTCATTTTAAAATTTCAAGCAAATCCTGATGGCTAATATTTTATTGGTGGAAGATGAAATCAATTTAGGCGCTACCTTGAGGGAATGTTTTCG
>DAISZI010000041.1:0-4795 GCA_036824885.1 Oligoflexia bacterium | reverse complement strand
TCCCAGGGATTTCAGGTAACGTGGGTTCAGACACAGCAAAAAGCCTGGGAGGTTATGCGACTTAATTCATTTGATCTTGCAGTTTTAGATATTGGATTGCCCGATGGCTCTGGTTTTGAAGTTGCACATGGACTCAGGAAAAGGCATCCTGCTACTGCTTTGCTTTTTTTGACTGCGTTTGGAAATTCAGAAGATCGTATTCAGGGGCTTCAGTTAGGCGCTGAAGACTATGTCGTCAAGCCTTTTCATCTCAAAGAATTGCTGCTGAGGATGAAAAACATTTTAAAAAGAGTCAGTCAAGATAGGGTTTCTGATGTTTGGGTGAGTTTAGGGAAGGGAAGGGTGCATTTTTTAAAATTTGAAGCTGAGGTGGATGGACAGAAAGTGCCACTAAGTCAAAAAGAGGTCCTTTTACTGGGTCTCTTAGTGAAAAGGAGAGGGTGTGTGGTGAGTCGGGATGAAATCCTCAACCATGCTTGGTCAGAAGAGCAGTATCCTACTCCTCGCACGGTAGACAATTATATTATGCGTTTAAGACGATTGTTAGAAGTCGACCCTGAAAACCCTCAATTGATTAAAAGTATTCGTGGAGTAGGGTATCAATTATTATGAAAGATAAATTATTGGTAAAAGCTTTAGAGCGCTGTAATGCTCATCGACCACCGGTATGGCTGATGCGACAAGCAGGGCGTTATCATAGACATTACCAAATTTTAAAAAAGCAGCATAGTTTTATGGAGCTTTGTAAGCGTCCTGAGCTTTCCTGTGAGGTCACGATGGGGCCTATTGAGGACTTTGATTTTGATGCAGCGATTTTATTTTCAGATCTTTTATTTCCTTTAGAAGCGATGGGAATGGGATTGAAATACGAAGTGGGTCCTCAATTAAATTGGCATTTTCAATCTTTAGAAGATCAAAAGTACTTTTACCGAGAAAAAGACGCTCTTGAAAAGCTAGTTTTTCAAAAAGAAGCGTTAGAGTTGATTCGCACGAAGCTTCCTGAAGATAAGGGTCTTTTAGGTTTTGTAGGAGCTCCTTGGACCCTTTTTTGTTATGCGACAGAAGGAAGTCATCAGGGGGATCTCGCCTTATCTCGGGCAGGCCTAAAAGATGGAAGATTTGAAGTTTTCCTTGAAATTTTACAGCCTTTATTATTAGAAACGATGTGCCTTCAAGCAAGTGCCGGACCTGATGCTCTTGTGCTATTTGATACCTGTGCAGGTCATTTAACTGTTCAGGAGTATGCCACGAAAGTCGTGCCTATCTTGCAGCAATTACTTGAGTCCTTTCGCAAGCGCTTCTCCATTCCTTTGGTATATTTTGCGAAAAATACAGGATCGGTTTATTGGCAGTTTTTAAAAGATCTTCCGATTAACTGTTTAGCGATTGATTGGAATCAAGATTTAATAGAAACGTTAGAAAACTGGGGGGATCGTTGGTCCATTCAAGGCAATGTTGATCCCCATTGGTTATTGTTAGAAACTTCTGAACTTGAAAAAAAATTAAGGTCTTTTTTCACGAGGATGAAGACGGTAGGACATGCGGGATGGATTTGTAGTTTGGGTCATGGGGTTTTACCCAAGACTCCTGAAGCGCATGTCAGACTTTTTCTGAAGCTTCAGCGAGAAATACTGGGCTCGTGATGCTTGGATCTTTGGATTCAAGTCAATCTCAGGTCCATGTGATCGGGGCAGGTATTGCTGGGCTTTTGATGGCTTACAGGTTAGATCAACAAGGTTACGAAGTTTTCTTGTACGAATCTCAGGAAGCGCCAGGAGGTTTGATCCGTACTGAAAGAACTTCCTGGGGAATGGCGGAGTGGGCGTTGCATTCTTGTTTGGGCTCAGCTTCAGTGGTCCAATTATGGGATGAACTGAAGCTTGATTGGCTCCCCGCAGCAAATACTCAAAAGTACCTCTTGCGTGAGGGAAAATTAAGAAAATTTCCTTTAAATTTTAGAGAAACGATGGTGACTTGCGCGCGTGCTTGTTGGGTCAAACGAAAAAATACGGATTTTCATGTAAAAGATTGGGCTGAAACGTATTTGGGGAAAGCGGCTTACCGGTATTTAGTAGCACCTATGGTGCAAGGTATTTATGGTGTGACTGCCGAAGAGATTGCGCAAAAAGCAGCTTTTCCTCAATGGACAGTGCTTCCAGGAAAAACGCTTTTGACCACTTGGCTTCAGCGAAGAATGCCTCGTTCTCACGCAAGCATTCTTGCTCCTGTGCAAGGCATGCAAGCATTAGTAGAGGCTTTAGCTTTACGGTTGAAGGAGCGTTTGAAAAAACGGTACTTGATGCAGCACAAAATTACCTCACTTGAGGCTTTTCGTGGAAATATTGTGGTAGCAACGCAAGCTCAAGCTGCTTGCTTGCTTTTAGCGAAAGAACCTAAGCTTGCTCAGAGTTTGGCTAGGATCAAGTATGCGCCTTTAATGAGTATTACTGTTTTCGTTAAAAAAAAGGCATCGTTTCCCTCGGGAATCGGGGTTTTAATTCCTGAAGGAGAAAAGCTTCAGGCCTTAGGTATTTTTTTTAACACAAGCGCGTTTTCAGGTCGCGTTTCGGATCCAAGTTTATCTTCTTTTACGCTTTTTTTGGGAGGGTCTCGTAATCCTAAATTGTTAGAAGCACCGGACTCTGTGCTTAAAGCGCTTGTTGAAAAAGATCTGAGTTTTCTTTTGGGTCCTATTGAAATCATGCATCTTGTGATTTGTCGTCAGTTTCAAGCGATTCCTTATTATAATGATGATCTTTTGGATCTGTGGAAAGTGGCTGAAGAAGGATGGTGCTTGAAGCCTGGACACCTTCTTTTTGGTAATTATACTGGTCAGGTCAGTTTACGTGGGATGATAGAATCTGTTTCCCGGATTTAGGAGAGATCAATGCACGAGAGAGAGGCCATTGTCTTGTTTTTAAAGTCCCTCAGAGATCAGATCATCTGTGGTTTTGAAAGTTTAGAGCCAGAGAAGCGCTTTGAACGCACGTTATGGAACCATCGGACAGGGGGAGGAGGAGAGATCTCTTTGCTTCGAGGGGAGGTTTTTGAAAAAGCAGCGGTCAATTGGTCTGGAGTTTCAGGAGATTCTTTTCCTATGCAAGATGGTCAGGGTCCTTTTTTTGCAACGGGAGTGAGTTTAATCACCCATATGAGAAATCCTCATGCTCCGACGGTCCATATGAATATTCGTTATATTCAAACTGAGAAAAAAACCTGGTTGGGTGGTGGGTATGACTTGACCCCGATGGGGCCTTCTTATGCAGAAGATACAGAGCATTTTCATCGTGTAGCTAAAAACACGCTTGATCCTTTTGGAAAAACGCTTTACCAAGATTTTTCTTCACAAGCGCGAGAGTATTTTTATATTCCCCATCGACGAAAAGAGAGAGGAGTTGGTGGTATTTTTTTTGATCATTATCATTCGGGAGATTTTCATCAGGATCTTGCTATGTGGAAACAAGTAGGAGTCTCTTTTTTAGAGGGTATTTTGCCTATTTATCAAAAACGCATCCATCTTCCCTACACACAAGAAGATCGAGAAAGGCAATCTCAGCTTCGAGCTCACTATGTGGAATTCAATTTGCTTTACGATCGAGGAACTAAGTTTGGATTTCTTTCCGGAGGCAATCCTGAAGCCATTTTATGTTCTATGCCTCCCATCGCTCAGTGGTGATATGGTTTCAAGGGTAACTTTTGTGTTACCCTTTATAGTCAAAATTTAAATTTTTCATTGCATCTTCTGCATTTTATGCAATCAAAAAGATAAGAAATTTCCGGTATGATCCTAAATTTCGGACTTGAATTCTTGAGAACTTCAGTACGATAGGGTATTCATAGTTTCTAAATTTAATCGACTAAGAAAAGACTTACTCGTTTTGAATCTTTTGGATGATTCCATATAGACAGGGAAATTCAACGATGAATTTTGATTATCCATGATTTCTTTGAGAAGATTACCTGAAATCAAAGTCATGGTTCCAGAGTATCAGATGAATTACGAAGAGTTTCAAACAAAAAATAGACTTGTGCTTTTTGTCGTATCTTTTGCCCTTGGCGCATATGAGAAGTAGATTTCGAGCTCGGTAGCCCATCTCTTTGCTAGAGGAAAAGGTTGTAAACCTTCTACGAGCAATGGGATTGCAAAAGAGGCCACTTCGTCGTTTTTTGTGCAAGCTCGCACTTCAATCTCTTTCAGGAAAATGCTATTCATTGCCAGGTAAAATAAAAAAAGGGGAATCTGGTTTCAAGCTAACCGAAGACGAACCTTGAACCAAGATTGAGTTGCTTGCAGGAACTTATGGCAGTATAGCTGAGCGCCTGGTGGAATCTTCAGCAGAAAGGCTTTTTACGTTCGTTTAGAAAAAGATTTTACCAAGATTTTCCTCATCGACGAAAAGAGGGAGGAGACGGTAGTATTTTTTTGATCATGATGATCTGGGAGATTTTGATCAGTTGCTCGGTGGAAACAAGTAGAGCTTTTTTAGGGGATTTAGGATCAAAACGTATCTCTTCACTGAAGAAGGTAGAGAAAGGCATCAGCTTCAAGATCAGGTATTGCATTTACTTGACGATCGAGGCATGGGTTTTCTTGAGGCAATTAAGCCATTTTCTGTTCTATGATTTTCGCCTCAGCTCGTTGTCGTGCTCTTTGCGTTTGAGGAGAGGGTCAGGTGTTTTCCATGTGTGACTTTTGAGTGCTGAAAGTACTTGAGGACAAGAAAATCCATGAAAAAGTTTAGTAACTGGTCAGAGGTTATTTCATAAAATCAGGGAATTTATCTTCAAAAACCAA
>DAISZI010000304.1:0-2190 GCA_036824885.1 Oligoflexia bacterium | reverse complement strand
ATTAGCTCCTAACCGATGATCATTGCCCGCGGAAGCAATCCCAGCTCGCAGTAACCCCGCATGCTTTTGCACTCCCAACAAAACCCCCAATAAAATAGTCAAAAATCTCAAATGATCCGAAGAAGTCTTCCCAGGACTTAATAAATTCTGACCCCGCACTAATTCAACACTTCGGGAACCGACAGAAGCGACCATCAACGACCAATTGTGATGCTTCCCACTTCCATTGATCCCAGCAAAAGGCTTCTCATGAAACAACACCTGAAACCCATGCCGTATTCCTACCCGCTTGAGCACTTCCATAATCAATTGATTATGATCTACAGCACGATTGGCCTCTTCAAAAATAGGAGCTAATTCAAATTGCCCGGGAGCAACTTCATTATGACGTGTCTTAACCGGAACTCCCAGCTTGTAAAGCTCAAACTCTGACTCACACATAAAAGCCTGAGCTCGAGCAGGAATGCTCCCAAAATAATGGTCTTCCAGCTGCTGACCTTTCGGAGGCAGCTGCCCCACTAAAGAGCGCCCTGTCATCAAAAGATCAGGCCTTAACGAGTACAAAGCCCGATCCACTAAAAAGTACTCCTGCTCCACACCCAAAGTAGGAATCACGCGCTTCACCTGCGCATAACCCAAAACATGAAGCAAATCACAGGTCTTTTGGGACAAAAACTCAATACTTCTGAGAAGCCCTGTCTTTTCATCCAAAGACTCCCCATGGTAACTCATGAAAACCGAAGGAATGCAAAGCGTCTTTCCGTTTTCATGCTCCATAATGAAGACAGGACTTGAGGGATCCCAAGCAGTATAACCTCGAGCTTCAAAGGTACTTCGCATCCCCCCCGAAGGAAAACTGGAAGCATCTGATTCTCCTTGAATCAACTCAGAACCAGAAAATTTCTCAATAGGAGCACCCCTGTCATCAAAACTTAAAAAAGCATCATGCTTCTCCGCAGTGATCCCTGTCTGAGGCTGAAACCAATGGCAATAATGCGTCACTCCCTTAGCTAGAGCCCACTCTTTCATCGCATGGGCTACTAAACCCGCAAGCTTCGCATCTAACGGTTTAGACGATTCCAAAGAAGCAATAATTTGAGAAAAAACATCCTTAGGAAGCTTTTCTTTCATTTTGAAAATATCAAAAGTATTCACCCCAAAAAAATCGGATATTTTCAGAGGTTGACCTTGATCGTCAACGGGAAACTCAAAAACACGAGGAACTTTAAAATTTAAATCCCGAAGCGCATCAAACCGAGCTTGAGCATGAGCATTTACAAAAGACATAGACTCCATTTATCCACAAACAAGAAAATTTGTCAAGCACCGTCTACCTCACTGAAAAGAACCCAAAGCCTCTGTAAGTGCCTGAATCCAAGACAAAAGATCCGATCGAGCAGAAGATTCCCAAGAAGCCTGCTTGCGATGAGAAAACCTCACCTGCTCCGCAAAGACCAAAAAAGCATGAATTTTTTCCCACACACCTTCATCCATTGCTTTCTCTTCGATCAAAAGACGCTTCCATTCCTTACGACTCACCGATCTCCAATTCAGATCGTACCAACTATCTACCGTTGTTAAGACCTCTTCCACCATCTGATCACAGACCTCGCTGAGCTTTTCCCAAGAAAAGGACTCTGAAGCAACGCGTTGCTGCAATTGATTCCACCAATCGCGTCGAAACCCCCTCCTCACCTTCGGAGAACGACTCCGGAAGCGATCCCAAACACACCATCCTCCCAAAATGCTTGCTAATAAAATTGCAAGAGGATAAAGCCATCTCCAAGCATAAAACCAAGCCCACTCTTCCCCAGGTGCCTTCAAGTACCTCAAGTCTTGAACTTCCTTTTTTTCAAGAACTTCCGGAGCCTCTGCAACCCCAGCAGGAGGCGCTTTTCCAGGCAAAGGCTCTAAAACTACCAAAGACAAAGGCTCTGTCTTCAGTGTGTAGTACTGCTGAGAACTAGGATCAAAAAAAGAAAGCACTTGAGAAGGCAATACGACCTTCCCTGGCGTTCGAGGCACCAAAAGAAATTCAAAAATCTTCCTTCGTTTGCCCTCTCCTTCCATACGCCCCTTCGTATCGTAAAGCTCAATCGAAGAAGGATAGGTCGCCTGAGGAGGCTTAATAGCTGAAAGATTCCCTGAGCCCTCCACTTTCAATGTAAGTGTCACCGCCTCATGCGCAGG
>DAISZI010000303.1:0-2196 GCA_036824885.1 Oligoflexia bacterium | reverse complement strand
CAGATCCAAGACGTCCATAAACAGACTTCCGGGATCCTTACGTGAACTTAGATTTTGCTTTTCAGGCATTCACGGATCCTAAAAAGCTATCCCACTGAAATGACGTCTGAGATCGAAACGCGGGAGATTTCGAAACAGACGTGGCTTTAGTAGAGTTAACTACTAAGCTGCCATGGCTTCAAGGGAGCGAGCTCCCCCAAAGTTAGCCGTTACGACATTGCCGTATACGTTTTGCCACTTTTTTACGAGGCCAGTGACATCCTCGACATGCATTCAAGACTTCCATACTTCCGTCGAAGCCGTGTCGTCCCCATTTCCAAAGAAACTCAACAACCTCCTTATATCAGTATTTCTTGTAAAAGCAAAGGATTCGATCTATTGAACGATCTGGATTTTAGGATCATTGGATGAAGTGATACCATCAAAGTGTCGTGTCGAAAAAGTAGCACTAGGCTGAAGTTTTGCTCTGAAGGGAGCGTGCAATTTAATGAAAACTATGGACATTGAGGATCAGAATGGCTAGAGCTTCTGTTTTCTGAGTAAACTCTGATGGACTTGAGTTAAATTGTGGGTTTCGTTCAAGCTATTTGACTTGTTTTTGTAAGAAATGTAAAACTAGAGCTTCTAATCCCTCGGGAATTTCAAAAAGGGTCATGCAAGAACGGTGCATTGCTTAAAAGATAGGGTCGTTGTTTTGATGCTTGCGCTCTTGAGAGGCGCAAAAAGGAGAAGAAATGGCTCTTCAAGGGGCGCTTTTGTTAAATTTAGGGACACCTGCTTCGCCTTCACCACTGCATGTGAAGGCATACTTAAAAGAATTTTTAATGGATCCTTATGTCATTGATATTCATCCGGTATTGCGTTGGTTTTTAGTCCATGGGATTATTGCACCAACTCGGTCTAAGCAATCTGCTTGTGCTTATCGACAGATTTGGTCTGAGCGAGGGTCTCCCTTGTCCTTTCATCTTCAGGATCTTGTCAAAAAAGTAGAACAGCAGCTGAGTTCTGAAGGTCTTTCGAGTGATGATTGGCTCGTTTGCTCTGCTATGAGGTATGGGAAGCCTTCTATTGAGTCTGCCTTTGAGCAGTTCAGGTATGCGGGTGTGACAGATATTCGGGTTTTTCCTTTGTACCCTCAGTACTCTCTTGCAGCGACAGAATCTTCGATTCAACGCTGTCTTCAGCTACAAGCTTCCTATATTCCGGAGGCTCAGTTGCATTTCATCAAGCCTTTTTTCGATCATCCTCTTTTTATTGGGGCTTTTGCTGATATTGCCCGTGAGTACTTAGAGAAAAAGTTCTTAAAAAAATCCTTGGATTTTCAGACTTCTCATTTTCTTTTCAGTTTTCATGGACTTCCTGAGCGCCATCTCACAAAAATCTCTTCTCTTGGCTATTGTTTAGCGCATTCTGATTGCTGTCAGACAGTAGATGAACGTAATGCACGTTGTTACCGTGCTCAGTGCTATGCTACAGCGAGAGCTTTAGCTCAGCAATTGCAGCTTTCTCCTAAGGATTATACCGTTTGTTTTCAGTCACGTTTAGGAAGGGCTCCTTGGATTAAGCCCTACACGGACAAAGTCTATTCTCTGCTTGCTCAAAGAGGTATCAAAACCCTTGTGGTCATTTGTCCTTCTTTTGTGGCTGATTGTCTAGAAACCTTGGAGGAAATTGAAATTCGAGGACGTGAGCAGTTTTTGTCAGAAGGAGGGGAGGATTTACATCTTATTCCATCGTTAAATGCTTCTTCCTCCTGGGCTAAAGCGGTAGCGCAGATCCTTCAAGATGATTGAGATCGTTTTTTTAAAAAAGCGGGGGCTTGTTTTTTAAATTCTTTGACAGAGGGCTGTCCTGTCAGGAAGAGTGCGATTTTTAGTTCTTGCTTAATTTGTTCGATGAATTTTTCTGCGTGCGTTAAGGAAATTTCAGCTGCTTTTAAAAGAGGAAGGGCAAAAGCGACTAAATCTGCTCCTAAAGCAAGAGCTTTGCTTGCTTCTACGCCATTTCGGATGCCTCCTGATGCAATGAGTTTCAGATGAGGCAGAGTGTTTTTGCAGGCCAGAATACTCTCACAGGTGGGAACTCCCCACTGCCGGAAGGTTTCTCCTAAATTTTCCTGAAGCGATTGCGTTAAGGGGTCGCTTAGTTTCTTTTGACTCCTTAAACTTTCAATTTTTGCCCAAGAAGTCCCTCCTA
>DAISZI010000302.1:0-2197 GCA_036824885.1 Oligoflexia bacterium | reverse complement strand
CAGCACCTTCTCAATAAAAAGCTCACTTGAATGAAGACCTAAAGCTTCTGCCATAGACTGCAAACGGGAAGGTTTATGCAAGATCACTGTCACGATCTCCTGAGTACGCTTTTTTTGAACTTTCAAATGAAAATCGACCCATTCTGGCAATGCTTGGTAATAAAATTCTAGTTTTTCCCAATCAGCAACCGGAAATTCATTAATTTGAAGTACTTGATCTCCCGTTTCCAGTCCCGAACGTCCAGCGGACGACCCAGGATCAGAAATTCCCAGATCCTTACCTCTTGAAAAAACAAAGACACCCTCCAACTCACCTAAAGAAGCAAGTTCTCCGTATGCGCTATACCCTAAACGAGTCGCCGTCATAACAGAAAGGGTCACAGGCTTCGTTTCTCCGAAATGCAATAACTCCAAATGCAAATGCTGCTGAGGACGCTCACTCATCCACTGATGCACCTGTTCAAATGTTCTCACACTTTGATTCTCAACTTTTAAAATACGATCCCCACTTCGCAACCCTGCTTGTTCCGCTTGAGAATCCTGAACCACTCGACCAATGACACTTGCCGGATGAGGCTCACCCACCGCTAAAATAACCATGAACAGCAGAATCGAAAGAATAAAATTAAAAAGAGGACCCCCAAAAAAGATCAAAAAACGCTTCCAAGGTTTTTGGTGATGCAAGGCTCTTTTTTTATCTTCTTCAGACAGTTCTGCTTCGTAATCTTCTCCTAAGAGCTTCACAAACCCACCCATAGGAATAGCCGCAAGTCTAAATTCCGTTTCTCCTTTTTGCCAACTCCAAAGCTTTTTCCCAAAACCTACAGAAAAAATTTCAACCTTCACTCCAAAAAGTTTTGCAAATAAAAAATGCCCAAACTCATGAAAAACAACTAAAGGCAATAAAATCAGGACAAAAGCGAAAAAAGAATACAAAAAAGAAAACAACCAAGCCATAACAACCTCACTCACTATAATGCATGGTATCTAAGACGACCACCAACGCACACAAAAATATAAAATAGGAGTAGCAAAGATCAAACCATCAAATCGATCCCAAACACCTCCGTGCCCCGGCAACCAAGACCCAGAATCCTTTTGACGAAACACCCTTTTCATTAAGCTTTCACAAAGATCTCCCCACTGAGAAAAAAAACTTACTAAGGTCACCGTCACCATCAGAAAGACCCAAGATAAATCTTTCAACCAAAAAAATTTGGCTACTAAACTCAAAATTTCAGATACAAACCATCCCCCCAAAGCCCCTTCTACCGTTTTTTTAGGACTGATCTGAAAGTAAAGGAGTCGACGCCCGTACTTCTTGCCTAAAAAATACGAAGCAGAATCTCCTGACCAAACAAGAGCAAACAAAAAAAGCACCCAACGAAAACCCAATTGATGTAATTTCACCAAATAAAAGGGCAAATAAACCAGATAAAACAATGCAAAAAAAGCATAGGTCCACTCCCGAAAATGAATGCTTAACCTTTCAGCATGAAATCGAGCAGTAAACAAAAAATAAAAAGAAAGTAAAAAAAAAGCAATGATGAAAATACCATGCTCTATTTGTGGAAATATCAACTGAGCAAATGCCATCAACCAAGTCAACAAAAGAAGCAAATAGCGTTTATCTAGCCGATCAGAAAGAGAAAAACTCATCTGAGAGAATTCAAAAACCATCCCAAGAGCCATTGCAAGGTAGATCAAAAAAATTCCAGCTAATCCCCCAAAAACAACCAAAGCCACAAGAACAAACCCACCCACGCAAGCTGTGCTCATACGCTTCCGAAGCTCTTTTTCCATCTTTTTTTCCTTAAAAGGCCTAAACTTGTTCCATTACGAAAAACAAGCTACTCTTGTTGAGAAAGAGCTCCAAACCGTCTCTCCCTTTGTCCATAAATTTCCACCGCACGCTTAAAATCCTTAGGTTGAAAATCAGGCCAACAAGTTTCTAAAAAAACAAACTCCGCATAAGCAGACTGCCAAAGCATAAAATTACTCAACCGGTACTCTCCACTGGTACGAATGAATAAATCCACCTGCGCCAATGGCCCCAAAACGGATGTCCAAAGATACTGTTCCATGAGTTCAGAAGTCAACTCATTCGGTTGTCTTAATCCCAGAACACAGTCCTGAGCAAATTTCTGAGAAGCCCTAGTAATTTCTGATTTTGATCCATAAGAAAGAGCAAAATTTA
>DAISZI010000001.1:25402-36442 GCA_036824885.1 Oligoflexia bacterium | reverse complement strand
ACTGAGCTCGAGCTCCGAATACTTGAGCAAGTTTTTGAATGGCTGCATTGAAGCTCTGATTCGAATCTAAATAGGCGCCTGAAAAAATAAGATTACCCAAAGAACAATCAGCATAATTTATCTTTGTTGCTTGACGCATCTCATAGTCAAAAAAGACATTCAGAAAATGACGACACCTGGAAATCCACGAGGGATC
The DNA here is from genome assembly GCA_036824885.1 of Oligoflexia bacterium. Taxonomy (GTDB): domain Bacteria; phylum Bdellovibrionota; class UBA1018; order UBA1018; family UBA1018; genus DAISZI01. The sequence goes on along the minus strand of DAISZI010000001.1, from coordinate 36,246 downwards.
CATACTTTCAACTATTGCATAGAAATCAGCAATTAGCATGAGCTCAGATTGCTTACCGTATTTTGACCAAGACCTAAACCCATTGATAGCTTCCTCGGTGATGGTCTTAGGAAAACGAAACTCTAATAATTGCGTCAGAATGTACTGCTGGCTTGAGTATAAATGAATGAGATAAGAAAGATTTTTTCGAAAATCAGAAGGCCCAAGCATACCAGGAATAAAGTTTCGAAGTTCTCCCGTAGAAAGTCCATCATCATAAGCATTAATCAAAAGAGTAAGATCGATAAAAGTGTTACGAATCATTTCACGAATAATAGAAGCACTCCCTCTTCCGCCGCAAAATAATACAACACTAATTTTTTGATTCATTATTGATTCCTTCCCGCTATATTACTCGTTGAGTTTTCTCGAGCAGGATGAATCATAGAAAAAGTCGGCCTTCTCAAAATTTTATGCTTAAACAAAAACTGACGAAATGCAATATAAACGATAAACAAAACACGATGAACACCATCTCGAAAAAATTTTGCGCTACTTTTCCCAAATGCACGGTGCTGATGAAGGATAGGAACCTCAACCCAAGCAATCCCTCGTTCGAGAACTTTTGAAGTTATCTCTGTTGAATAATTCAACCCTTTTGCCTCCATCTGAATGGATTGCAACAGAGGACGAAACACTAATTTACAGGCGCAATTAAAATCTGCAACAGTACTCGCATGAACCCATCCACAAAATCGTCCGCTCAGTGAAGAACCAAAACGTAAAAACCAATGATTCTTTTTAGTGTCCCGAACGCCATGATAAGCCATGGCTGGATTTTTCCTATGCATATCACAAAATCGATCTAAATTTTCAATCATGAATTGCCCATCAGCATCTAAAATCAAAATCCAATCACAAGAAGCTCTTCCTATCGCCGTCGCTAATGCAGTAGCAGCACCTTCATTGGTGCAATGGTGCACCGGTCGAACAGTACCCGGAAATTCTAAAGATAATTTTTCGAGCACTTCTCCCGTTTGATCTGGACTGCCATCATTACAGATTACAATTTCAAAAGTTTCAAGATCCTGGCGAGAACTCAGAAACAAGATCCAACGACGAATCAACGCCTCAATACCTGAGGCTTCCCGGTAGGCCGGTGCTACGACAGAAACGCTTTGAATCATCATAGCTTGAGATGAACCCTATCAGCTTCAGCAATACCATATTGAAAAAAGTCTACACAGATCACAGATAAGACCTCAAGAAAGGACCCGTCACACTGCGAGGATTGCGCGCAACTTCCTCGGGAGTCCCCGTTGCAAGCAAGCTACCCCCACAAACTCCGCCTTCTGGCCCCAGATCAATGAGATAATCTGCCATTTTAATGATGTCCAAATGGTGCTCAATGACCAAAACGGTATTCCCACGATCCACCAATCTTTGGAGAATCTCAACGAGTTTATTCACATCATCAAAATGCAACCCAGTAGAAGGCTCATCTAAAATATAAATCGTTTTTCCTGTACCTCGCTTCGCAAGCTCCTTCGCAAGTTTAATACGCTGGGCTTCTCCTCCAGAAAGCGTCGTTGAGCTTTGTCCGAGTTTTAAGTAACCTAAGCCTACTTCATTTAAAGTCTCAAGCTTCGCCTTTAAAAAAGAAACAGCATCAAAAAATACAAGTGCGTCTTCAACGGTCATATCCAAAACTTCTGCAATATTCTTACCCTTATAACGAACCGCTAATGTATCAGCACTATAGCGCGTGGTATGACAAACTTCACAAGGCACAAAAACAGGAGGTAAAAAATGCATCTCGATTTTTTTCATTCCATCGCCTTCACAAGCCTGACAACGCCCTCCTTCAACATTAAAAGAATAACGACCTGATCCATAACCTCGAATTTTTGACTCAGGCAGCTGTGCAAACAATTCCCGAATAAATTGGAATAACCCCGTGTACGTTGCAGGATTCGAACGCGGTCTTTGTCCAATAGGACTTTGATCTACATCCACAACTTTATCTAAATTTTCTAAACCTGAAAAAGACCTGAGCTCAAAATCAGAAGGAGAAATAGCTTCTTTATTCAAAAAAGCATGGACTAAAGGATAAACCGTATTTAAAACTAAGCTACTTTTTCCACTACCTGAAACCCCTGTGACACAGGTGAAAACCCCCAAGGGAATCTCAACATCTATTTCTTTTAAATTATTTTTAGTGACCCCCTCGAGACGAAGTACCTGATGGGCGACCCTTCTTTTCTCAGGAAGCTCAATGCGCAAATCTCCTCTTAAATACTTACCTGTTAAACTTTTTTTGGACTTTAAGATCGTACTCAAAGGTCCGGAAGCAATCACAGAGCCTCCATGCACACCCGCACCCGGTCCCAGATCAACAATCCAGTCGGCGTTTTCAATGGTATCTCGATCGTGCTCAACGACCAATACCGTATTACCTAAATCACGAAGCTTAAATAAAGACTGCAATAATTTATGATGGTCTTTTTGGTGAAGCCCAATGCTTGGCTCATCCAAAACGTAAATCACCCCGACCAAAGAACTTCCAATTTGAGTGGTCAATCGTATTCTCTGAATCTCTCCCCCTGAAAGAGTTTGAGCAGATCGACTCAGAGATAAGTAGCCTAAGCCTACCTGAAGAAGAAATCCCAGCCGCTTTTGAATTTCATCCAAGATCCTTTGAGCAAGCAAAACTTCTTGAGAAGAAAGTTTCAAATCCTGAAAAAAAGCAGGAAGCTCTGATAAGGGCAATTGAGAAAGCTCAGCAAGATTCAGCCCTCCCACCTGAAAACAAAGACTTTCTTTTCTGAACCGAGCACCTAAGCAAAGAGAGCAAATGGAACCTTCGGGTACCTCAGGATCCACCCCTAACCCTGTGCATTGAGGACAAGCCCCAGCAGGACTATTAAAAGAAAAAGTACGTGGCTCGGGATGCAAAAAACCCGTCTGACATTGAGGACAAGCAAGCTTTTCGGACAAAACCTTCCTACAGCCATCCACCTCCAAGACAAGCACGCCCTTTCCCATCTGTAAAGCAAGCTCTACAGACTCCTGAACACGTTCAAACAAAGACGCCTTCATCGTAAAACGATCGATATAAACGTCAATATCGTGTTTTTTATGCTTATCTAACCGAATGGCACTTGAAAGATCAAAAATCTCACCATCGATGCAAACGCGTGCAAATCCTTTCTGCCGAGCAAAAGCTAATTCTTTTTGATGCTCCCCTTTCCTGCCCTGCACTAAAGGAGCTAAAATCACCACAACGGATCCTTCGGCAAGAGCCAGAATCGATTCAATGATCTGAAAGGGTAATTGCGCCTGAACGAGCACATGGCATTTCCAACAAAAAGCAATGCCAATTCTTGCGTACAAAAGCCTCAAATAATCCTGAAGCTCTGTCACCGTGCCCACGGTAGAACGTAAATTATAAGTACTGGTTCTCTGCTCAATGCAAAGAGTAGGACTCAAGCCCGCAATCGAATCAATTTCTGGAACATCTAATTGCTGAACAAATTGCCTAGCATAAACTGACAAACTTTCAATGTACCTACGTTGCCCTTCCGCATAAATCGTGTCAAAAGCAAGAGAAGACTTCCCTGATCCAGATGGCCCCGTAAAAACCACAAGCGCATTCCGAGGAATACGTACATCCACGTTCTTCAGATTGTGAACCCTTGCTCCACGGATCCAAAGATCTTTTGTTTTCAAATCATCTCCAACCCAGAATACCCAATGGATTGGGCCGCTTCTTCCAAAATTCCCCTCATCCAAGATCTCAGTTCCTGCAAGCGCAGATCCGTCAAAGCTTCAAACCTAAGGACTAAACTCGGCTGAGTATGAGAAGCTCGAACCAAAGCCCAACCATCTTCAAAATCCACTCGAACTCCATCTATATCATTGATCTTATAAGTGTGTAAGCGGCGTTTGACTGCCTCTACTAACTGAAACTTCAAGAGATCATCACAATCCACCCGAATTTCAGGCGTTGCCGCCATCCGTGTTAAATCCGATAGCAATGAAGATAAAGGCTCGGGATGATGAACAGAAGCAATTTCGTAAAGCCTTAAAGCCGCGTAAATGCCATCATCAAATCCAAAATAACGATCTGCAAAAAAAATATGTCCAGACATCTCCCCTGCCAAAGCAGCATGGCATTCCTTCATCTTCGCTTTGATCAAGGAATGCCCGGTCTTCCACATCAGAGCAATGCCACCTTTTTTCTGAATGTCTTCGTACAGCCGACGGCTTGCTTTGACTTCAGAAATAATGGTCGCACCTGGCAACTCTTGAAGTACGCTTCGTGCGAAAAGGATCATTAAATCATCCCCAAAAAGGATATGCCCCTGCTCATCCACAGCACCGATGCGATCCGAATCCCCATCAAAAGCAATACCAAAATCTGCTTTTTCTTCTAAAACACGCGCTTGTAAATCTTTTAAGTTTTCAGCTACCGTAGGATCAGGATGGTGGTGAGGAAACCTCCCATCCAATTGGCAGTATAAAGGAACAACACAAGCACCCAACCGAGCAAAAAGCTCAGGAGCAACCGCACCCGCAGTCCCACTTCCTGCGTCAAGCACAATCTTCATGGGCTTAAGGGTTCTGGCCCCAGCCATCAAATAACGCTGGTAAACAGGGATGATCTCAAAGTCAAGGGCTAAAGGTAAGCTCAAAACCTCTTTGGGAGGAATTTTCTCCATCCACCGTCGAAGCTCTTGAATTTGCTCACCGTAAATGGTTTGTTGACCCATAGAGATCTTGAACCCATTATAATGCGGGGGGTTGTGGGATCCTGTTACCATAATGCCTCCATGAACCGGAAGCTGAAAAAGACTAAAGTACATCAAAGGCGTAGGACAGACCCCTAAACGTACAACTTCAAATCCTCGAGCTTGAAGGCCTTGAATCAAAGCGCAAGCGTAACTCTCACTGGAAAGACGGCAATCCCAAGCAATACTGATTTTCGGGTCTAAAATCTCAGGAAATCTTTCTCGGAAATAGCAAGCGTAAGCTTCTCCCAACCGGCGAGCAAAAACGGCATCAATCTCTCGATCGACGATACCACGAACATCGTATTCACGAAAAACAGAGCCAACCATTAGGACCTCTGACGAAATTTAAGCTGACCAAAAGAGCGATCCCCCGCATCTCCTAGTCCGGGCAAAATAAATCCCTGATCATTCAAATGGGGATCTAAAGCCGCCACCAAAATACTGACATCGGGACAATGCTCTTGTAGGTAAGAAACGCCCTGCTGAGAAGCAATCGCCGACACGATCCAAATTTTAAGAGGACGATAACCCTTCAAGCAATCCCAAGCATCGACAATAGAATTGCCGGTTGCAAGCATCGTATCCACTAAAATCACGACTTTACCTTCTATTTCAGGCAAAGCCACATAACCCATTTTTGTTTTCAAAGTTTTTTCATCACGCGAAATACCAAAAAAACCCACTTCAGATTCAGGAAAAACCTCCTGAACCCCCGCAAGCAAGGGAAGCCCTGCCCTTAAAACAGTTACTAAAACAGGTTGAGTTTGACAAACCCAATGCTCCGCTTGAGTCTTGGTGAGCGTCTCAATGACAACGAATGTTTTTTCTAGTTGATTTAAGACGCGCTCTCCCAAGTACTTCCCAATTTGCATCAGCCCCTCTCGAAAGTCACTCAAGGAAGTTCGAGGATCTCGAATTTTCAAAAGATACTGATGCAACAATACCGATCCCTCTAAAACAACAGAATTCTTGGAACTTAACATACTCGTGTCGTAACAAGTTGTCCTGACAAAGGCAATCAAAACTTCCTAGCATCAGTTGCAATTTTGAGAAACCTAAGTTACGAACGATCCATGGTCCGGGCACTCACTTCCATCCCGAAGTTTCTTTCGAAAAGATTGCTTCATGAAACACTCGATGAGCTCATCCACCTAAAAACTCAGGAAGAGCTACAGTCTTTATTTCAAAATTTCTTTAGACTGCAACCTTATTTAGTCGCTTTTTTAGAATCTAAACGAGTTGAACTTTCAGCTTCCGGCTCGTACACCCTTTATTGCATGGCTTTTCTTTTTTGGCATACTTACTCGAAATGGCATCAGGCAGGACTCACAACGATTTCCGAATCCCTCATTGCACATTGCTTGACTAAGCTAGGGAAGAATCTCTCTGCTTTACTAGAAGAAAGACTTAGCTCTCGAAACTACTGCATCATGCGAGAACAATTCGAACTTCCTCAAAGAGAAGCCAATGAATGCATTCTCAGCTCCCTATTTGATGAAGACGAAACTTCCGAAGGATTAAAAGAAAGCGAAAAAAGCATCATTGGCGCCACCCTCAGAATCGCACTGGATTGCCTACAAGAAAGTCATGAGTGTGCGTCTCAAAACCCACCTTCTTCAAATTTACAAGAATGGTTGCATTAGCTCTCAGACTCAAATACAGAAAAAAGACTATAAATACAAGGTACTACAAAGAGAGTCAGTACCGTAGAAGCAATGACTCCCCCCACAAGTGCTACAGCCATGGGCACCATCGCTTCTGATCCAGGTCCAAAAGATAAAGCCTCAGGCAAAGCCCCCGCCACCGTGGCAAAAGAAGTCATGAGAATAGGCCTCAACCTCACAGGACAAGCACGCACCAAAGCTTCATTCACATCTTGGATACTCTTGCGGCATTGGTTTGTAAAATCAACTAAAAGTATTGAATTCTTTTTCACAATGCCCATTAATAAAATAAATCCAATTAAACTATACATGTTCACACTTTGATGACAAAGAGCAAGCGCAATAAAAGCTCCCGAAAAACTAAAAGGCAGAGCCATCAGCACGGCAATAGGATGAATAAAGCTATTAAATTGAGAAGCCAGCACCATATAAGAGACAACGATTCCCAGCAATAACGCAACCCATAAACTTCGAAAGGACTCTCGAAAGGCCTCAGAACTTCCCACCATCTTCAAAGTATAACCAGGAGGTAAAAGGGAGGTCGCAAAACTTTCTGTGTATTGCAAGGCTTGTTGTTGAGAATAGCCCTGACCTGGATTCCCATAAATGGTAATGGATCGAGCACGATTGAGTCTAGAAATCACAAGCAAGCTCGGGATACGCTTGAAATCCACTAAGCGATTTAACGCAATGCGTTCTCCTCGATTGTTGCGAAGCATCACCCGACTCAAATCTTTCACATCAGAGCGTTGACTGCCTACAAGGCGTAACTCAATGGCGTACCTATGCCCCTGCTTGGGGTACTCTGCCTGCCCCCTCAATAAAGTACCTCCCATCAAGGTTTCTATAACTTCAGTCACCGTGGCAACGGATACCCCATGTGCGGCAAGCTTCGCTCGATTCGGAACAATTTGAACCTCAGGCATCCCATTTTGGATATCGGTATTCACATCGACCACACGACGAGAGTCTTTCATGCCTTGCATAATTTTTTGAGACAAATCTTGAAGTGTCTCCCAATGGGGACCTTGGATGACAATTTCTACAGGAAAACCTCGGGTTGCTGCAAAACCTCGAAGGGAAAGATCCTGAATCATCATTTCCATGTGAGGATCTTTTTTTCCCCATTTTTTTCGAACAGCTTGGATGATCTCACTTTGACTTCGCTTTCTTTGATCCCGATCTATGAGTGTTACGTAAATTTGTCCCTGATTCACAGCATCTCCTCCAAATCCCCCCACAGCACTGATCACATTTTTGGTCTCAGCCATTTTCAAGAGATCCTCTTCAACTTCTTTCATTTTTTCACTCGTTACCCACAAAGAAGTCCCTACAGGAAATTTGAATCTTAACATGTACATAGATTGATCTTGAGCAGGCATCATTTCAAAAGGAATGATTTTCGCGATGCCAAAACTTAAAACAAAAAAAAGCAAACTTACTCCTAGGGTTTTGAATCGATGCTTCAGAAGATATTTTAAAAATTTTTCATAGCCACGAGAAAGCTTCAAGAAAAAAACATCCATCCAAGAAGACTTTCCCTCTTTCTTGATTATTAAATAACGAGAACAACGCATGGGTGTTAAAGTTAAAGCTTCTAATAAAGATAAAAAAACGGCAATAGCAATCGTTATTCCATATTGAAAGAAATATTTACCAATCACTCCTTTCATAAAAATCACAGGAATAAAAATAGCAGCAATTGCAATGGTTGCTGCTATAGCAGCAAAAGTAATTTCTTCAGAGCCATCAATAGCAGCATTTCTTTGAGATTTTTTCATTTCTCGATGACGAACAATATTTTCAAGCATCATAATTGAGTCATCGACCACAATACCAATCGCAAGACTTAAGCCTAAAAGGGTAAAAGTATTCAGCGTAAAATTTAAAAAATAAAAAGCGGTGAATGTCCCAATAATGGATGTAGGAATCGATAGCAACACATTGAGCGTCGAGCTCCATGAGCCTAAAAAAATATAACACACAATAGACGTGAGTAATGCCGAAACTCCTAACGTAAAAAGCAACTGGCGAACAGATTGCTTAATAAAAACGGTCGTATCTGTTCTTAGTCCTAAATGAAATTTTTTTGAAATTTGAGGTTGAAGTTCTTCTAGCTTTTTTTTCACCGCATCGGAAACTGCTACCGCATTCGCACCATGTTGCTTGATAATGCCGATACCAACTGCTGGTTGCTTATTCATTCTTGTCAAACGTCTCACATCTACCGTTGCCTCTTCGATATCGGCAACGTCACGAAGTGCCATAGGACGATCAATGGATCCTTGAGAAACGCGCTTCTGAACACGAATAGCGCCAAAAGTAGCGGGAGTAAATGCCTCACTCAAAACACGCACATAATGATTTTGACTGTTCTCTAATTTACCCGTTGGCAACTCCAATTGCTCATTTTGAATGGCTCTTAAAACATCATCCGAGGTAAGGTCAAACCGATTCATACGATCTAAATGGAGCCAAACGCGTAAAGCAGGATCGACATAACCTCCCAGCACAATATTTCCGACTCCTGAAACAACCCCCAATTGACTTTGTACAAAATCTTTTGCATACATCATCAATTCAAAAAGCGAAGTTTGAGGATCCACAATGGTCAATCCAAGCCATAAAATAGGCATATCTTCCGGATTAATCTTTCTGAGAGCAGGAGGATAAAGAGCGCGAGGCAACAAACTTTGAACCTGCTGAATCCGATTTCTGACTTCTTGCAAAGCAAGATCAATATTTTTACCCATTTCAAACTCAAGAGAGATGGAACCAGAATTTTGTTGCGCGGTGGAAGTAATATTTCGAATACCATCCACTTGCATCATGACATCTTCAATAGGATCCAAAACCTGAGTTTCTAGTACCTCAGGAGACGCACCTGGTAATGTCAAGGACACGGAGATGACAGGAAAATCTACATCAGGCAATTGACTAATGCCTAATCGATGAAAAGAAATGCTTCCAAAAATCACCAAAGCTGCCATAAGCATCCAAGCAAGTACTGAGCGATCAATAGAAAGCTTTGCAAGACTCATGAAAACTCCTTGACTAAAAGTCAGGCCTCTCCCAGTGAGAAAAAAGACTATAAACACAAGGAATGACAAACAATGTTAAGAAGGTGGAAATCGTCACACCTCCCATCAGAGCAATAGCCATAGGAATACGGTTTTCAGCTCCAGGTCCTAAACTCAATGAAGCGGGAATTGCACCTGCAATCGTCGCAATAGAAGTCATCAAAATAGGCCTTAACCGAACAGGACAAGCTTCTAATAAAGCAGGAATACAAGCAAGACCTTCTTCTCTTTTTTGATTCGTAAAATCGACCAGTAAAATAGCATTTTTTTTCACAATCCCCATGAGAAGAATTAAACCAATCATACTAAAAAGACTCAAGGACTGACCGGTCAGATAAAGGGCAAAAAAAGCACCGGACAAACTAAAAGGCAAAGCCATCAAAACAGTGATAGGATGCACAAAACTATTAAATTGCGAAGCAAGCACCATGTACGCAACCACAACGCCCAAAATCAAAGCAAAAATTAAACCATCAAAGGCATCTTCAAAAGCTTGTGCAGTTCCTGCAAGCTTCACCTTCACCTCGGGTTCATTCAAGATCTGACTCATTTTTAAGACTTCTTGCAAAGCATCCCTTTGAGAAAACTTTTCATTGACATTTGCATACATAGCAATAGCACGAAAACGATTGATCCTAGAAATCAATTGAGGCGTTTCATGCAACACAAAATGAGCAACTTTTCCAATAGAAACCAAATCCCCTGAAATTCCACGATTATTAGGTAATTTCAAGCTTTTTAGATCTTGCAAGGAAGCCACATCTTTCAACTCAGATCGCATACGAATATAGTAGCGATGAGCATCTTCAGTATACTGAGTGTTCGCATTAAAAACCTGACCCCCAATTAATGCTTGAACTTCTTGAGACAACCCAGCAATTGAGACTCCATAAAGAGAAGCCTTCTCACGATCAGGAATGACTTGGATTTCAGGCATACCTGGCTGAAAATCGCTATTCATATCTTCTAAAATATGGCGCTCTTCCAAAGATCTTTTCATCTTCTGAGCATAGCTTACTAATTTTTTCCAATCAGTCCCCTCAATAGTAAACTCGACAGGGTATCCACGAGAGGGACTTAAACCGGTAAGCGAAAGATCCTGTGCGTAAACTTCTTCAGAATTTAATAGACGCTTTAAATCAAGCTTCATTTGACGCATTAAATGATTCTGAGAAAGATGTCTTTTTTTTGCATCTTTTAAAAGAACATAAATTTCACCCATATTAACTACGTTATTATTTTGATAATTGCCCAACGTCGTATAAACATCTTCAATATCAGGTTGTTTCAAAAGATAAGCTTCTGCTTTTTGATATAAAAAATCTGTC
>DAISZI010000001.1:0-25392 GCA_036824885.1 Oligoflexia bacterium | reverse complement strand
CACTTCTAACGAAGTGCCAATAGGTGTTCGAAGAGACAACAAAAAAAGAGACTGATCCTGAGAAGGAATCAATTCTTTTTTAAGAAGACTCAAAAATCCCATAGAGCCGACAAAAAGAACCATCGAAAAAAAAACCACTAAGAAACGATGATTCAAGCAATAACGCAAAGTATTTTGATAGCTTAAGGAAAGTCGATCCATCAGGCGGTCCATCTTTCGAAAAACCCAGCCAAAACCCTCTTTTCCTGAATGCAAAAAACGAGAACAACGCATAGGAGTTAACGTTAATGCCTCTAATAACGAAAGAAAAACTGCTGCTGTCACAGTAATACCATACTGGTAAAAAAAACGACCGATCACTCCTTTTAAAAAAATTACAGGAATAAAAATAGCCCCAATAGCAACGGTCGTTGCAATCGCTGCAAAAGTAATTTCATTGGATCCATCTAAAGCAGCATTTTTTCGGGTTTTTCCAAGATCGTAATGCCTGACAATATTTTCAAGCATCATAATAGCATCATCCACCACAATACCAATGGCGAGACTTAAACCCAAAAGAGTAAAAGTATTCAAAGTAAATCCAAAAAAATGAAGAACACTTAAAGTACCTACAATTGATGTAGGAATCGCAAAAAAGACATTGAGCGTAGAAGACCAAGAGCCCAAAAAAAGATAACATACGATTGAAGTTAACAAACCAGCGAAAACTAAAGATAGCATTAACTCATTAATGGAATCTTCTACAAAACGTGTTCGATCCAGTTTCACGGCAAGGTGGTACCCTGGAAGCAAATGCCCCTGCATTTGATCTAACTTGGCTCGCACATGCCGAGCAAGCTCAACGGCATTAGCTCCATGTTGCTTAATAATACCAAGTCCCACAGCTTTTTTTCCATTTAATCGAGAAATCTGTCGAATATCTGCAACACCCTCTTCAATACGAGCGACTTGACTCAAAGCCACAGGAATAAAATTAGGAGAACCTGCTCGATTCTGAATACGAATCGTCCCAAAATCTTCAACACTTCGAGCTTCTCCCAGAACACGAATATTCGCTTCATTAGAAGAAGACTCAATGCGACCTGCAGGATTCTCACTATGCTCCGCTTGAATCGCTGCTAAGACATCCGAAGATGTCAAAGAATACTGATACAACTTTTTTCGATCAATCCAAACCCTTAAATTAGGCTCAACATATCCAGCAAAAACAATATTACCTACCCCTTCAATCATCGAAAATTGATTTTTCAAATTGTTTTTTGCATAAATCATTTGATCATGAATCGATCGCTGGTCCTCTGCAGTTAACAAAATCCATAAAATAGGTTTGTCTTCTGGATTGGTTTTTGTAATCACCGGAGGGTAAAGCAAGCTAGGTAATAAATTAGAATTTTGCTGAATACGATCTTGCACTTCTTGAAGCGCGACGTTGACATTATGACTCATTTCAAATTGACACGTCACATTGGCGACACCTTGACTGACTTGCGATGTAACTTGCTGCAGACCTTCAATGCCCATGACCGCATTTTCGATCACATCTACAACTTGGGTTTCCATGACTTCCGGAGCAGCATTGTCAAGCGTTAAACCAATACTTACTACAGGAAAATCAATATTAGGCATTTCACTAATGCCCATGCGCTGAAAAGAAAGAGCACCAAATAAAATAAGACCAAACATGAGCATCCAAGCAAACACGGGCCTACGAATAGAAATTTCTGAAATACTCATATAGTTTCTTAAGGTGAAATTTTAATTTCTTTTCTCTCACCGATGGCTGCTTGAAATTTGGCAGCATCTGACTTAGTCACAAAAATTTTATTGCCTAATTGCCTTTGAGCATCTTGATGACTACTTGAAGCAGCAAGAAAATCTACTACCGTCAATAATCCATGCCGAAAATACTGCAAAGCTGCTTTTTCATTAAGGCCTGTCACTCTTACCAGTTCCTTAAGCCTAGTAATTGCCTCTAAATCTGAACAAAAAGCATCATAAAAAGAACGGATTTCTTTTTCAGCAAGCTTACGTGCTTGTGAAAACAACAACTCAGACTGACGATGGATCGAATGAGCTTGTCTCACTTGGGACTGAATGACTCCTCCTTGAAAAATCGGCAAAGTCAAAACAAAACGCATATCCCAATGAACCGTCTCTAAAACCCCAGGTCTCTGAATATAATAATTAGCATAAAAATCCATCGAAGGGTAATGCTGCCCAAAACTGACAGCAATACCTTCTTCACTCGCAAGCATATTTTTTTTTGCAAGCTGAATATCATCTCGGAAATCAATTTTACTCAAATAATCAGCAATATTTTTTTGCAACGACCAATTTTGCTCACCATCTTCCAGAAGAAAATCGCGATCCCATCCAGTATAATAAGCAAGGACGTCTTTCGCTGTTTCTAAAAGACCAAGACTTGCTTCTAATTGCACCTGAAGAGAAGTGACCTGCGCAGAAAACGCATAAACATCCGTCACCTTAGAGCGTCCAATTTTATAAAACTTTTTTTGCTCTTCTAACTGCTTTTCATCAATCTTAATCTGCTTAGTATAATTAGAGACATCGCTTTGAAGTGCAAGGACATTATAGTAAGCACTAGCTACATCATAAAAAAGCTGCCGTGCTGCTCCTACAAGGGCTTGCTGCTGAGCATAGACCTGGTGTTTTTTTTGTCTCAAAGCAGCAAATTCTCTGAACCCTCGAAAAAGAGGCTGCTGAAGTGTAACTAACGAGGTAATTTGTTGCTGAGGATAAATCGAGGCTCCGGTATTACTTTTCGGCAAGGGTTGTCTTAAAAATGCATAGGACCCGCTAATCGAAGGAGCCAGAGAACCGACTTCTTGCGCTTCTCCTTCTTGAGACTGAATCAAAAGTTCATTTTGTATCTCAACAGATTCACTTTGTTTTAAAGCCGCCTCATAAGCTTGCACCAAGGTCTTGCCACCCTTTTTTTCTACTTCCGCATACAGCGGATAGATAAAAAAAATATAAAAAATCAGGACTATAACGCACCGAGACAACATCAGCATTCTATCGTAAAGGTAAGATGAAAAAATTTCAAACGTTAATTTTTATAGACAATTCGAACATATTCCATAGTATCCACAGCCGGTGCAGACCGATTAAAGGGATTCGCATAATAGCTGTAACTATAACCTATTTTGACACTTAACGCATCTTCTGGATGGAAAATGAAAAAAAAATCAGTCAAAACACCTTCTCGATAGCCTTTCAGCGATTGCCGATAGTACTGAGTCCAGCCAAATTCAGCTATTTTCCAATGTATTGATAGAAGGAAACGAAAAGAAAGGACCAAATCATCTCGATAACTTAAGTTTGTGCTCCATTCATCACGTTTTAAAAAAGCAAGACCAAAATTACTTTTCCAAACGCGATTTCTTAAAAAATCTCTTTTGATGCCCGCGCCCACATGGGCATCCGCAACTAAACCCTTCAAAGGAGCATGCTCATAACTGAAAAGGCCAAAGATCCAAAATTTTGAGCTCAGGTACCTTGAGTAATCTGATTTTAAAAAAAGTCGATTCGCAGTAACGCTCCTGTGATTGGTTTTTATGTACTGATAAACTAAATCTTCTTCAAAAACGTGAAGACCGTGTTCTTTTTTTAAAAAAAAATTGGTATCAATCATTCGAAAAGTAGAACTCCCTTCCGAAGCCTGATAACCAGCTTCTAGCCCTACCTGAGCAGGATGAACTGATACAGAAGGCTCTTCATAACTACAGGAGGAAGAGCCTTCTACCCATGATGGAATCAAAAAAAATCCCAATAACCATTTTTGACTCTTGCGCCTCTGTCTCTTCAAGAAAAAAATGCTACAAACACCCATCGTCAAAAAATACTCAAACTCAACCCTACAACGTTCTTCTTGAAAGATCAATGCATGAAGTTTTAGACTGAAGAAGAGGACCTTTGCTCTAGCAAGAACATCAGGCGTTGTGTATAGTGGCTTCAGGTCATTGAAGAAAGAGGTATCATGAGAAAAAAAGCTCGAAATAGAAAATACTTAGCGTTAATTTCCTTTCATTTAGTTTTTCTCACACGTTTGAGTGGAGCAGCCGAGGTAGCACGTGTCAATCAGACATCAATCACGTTGGAAGAGCTCGATCGAGCTTATCAAGGGATGGTTGCAATTTCTCCACTTAATCCTCCTACTAAAAATCAAGTCTTAGATAACCTCATTCAGCGCGAACTAGGACTTCAAGAGGCCAAGCGACTTCATTTAGAAAAAACTCCAGAATTTCAATACCGCGTGGACGGTCTTTTATATCAATCTTTAATAGAAAAAACTTTACGTGATACCAAGGTCAACTTAAGCGATAAGCAGCTTGAGGAGCATTACAAAAAAAATCCTTACATAAAAACAAGTTATATTTTCGTAGCCGCTTCTCCTGAAGCAACACAAGCAGAGCGAGACAAGGCCTATGCGAGAATCCAAAGGGTAGAAGAAAAATTGAAGTCAAAAATGCCTTTTGATGAAGTAGCACGCAATTTCTCTGAAGCCGCTAATTCCATCCAAGCAGGTGAGTTGGATTATCAGTCTCGAGCACAGCTGGAAGCGTTTGAACCGACTTACTACGATGCCGCGTTAAAGCTTTCTGAAGGAAAACCAAGCGGCATCCTCCAAGGCAAGCTTGGCTATTACATCATTCAACGCAACGCAACGCGCAAATGGTCACAAATTGATAAGGCAACCTTCAAGCAGGTACTGACTGAAGAAAAAAGAAAAAGCCTCTTCCAGAAAGACCTCAATGCTCTACTTGAGAAACTGAAGAAAAAAGCAAAAATCACGATCCATTCGGAACTCATTCATGATTAGCGCTCGATTCTTCTTCTTTCTTTGGGGCACCATCGCTTATAGTGGCACCTTTCAAGTCATCGATCGGATGGAGGCTTCGGTCAACGCTTCAGTCATTTTGCGCTCTGATGTCAAAAAATTTCAAGAAACCGTGGGATTAAGAGTGCAATTGGATCCACTATTCTCAGGTACCTCGTTAGCAAAAAAAGGAGCAACAGCTTCAGAAGCTGAAATTGTCGACTTTCTCATTGAAGAAAAAATCATTACCCAGCAATTTTCAAAAACGAATGACGAAGTCGAGAAAGAAATTAACGCGATGCTTACACACACTCGTTTAAATCAAGAGGAGCTCAAAAAAGCCCTTCATCAGGAAGGTTATTATTATCATGATTACTTTGAAATCATGAGGAATTCAGCAAGCAAACGGGAACTCATTGACCGAGAGATTCGTACGAAAGTAAGTGTTTCTGAAAATGACATTAAAAACTATTTTTACCACCATCGTGCGAGCGGAAAAGTACCTCAAGTCTTTCATCTGCAGATTATTTCAGTTTCTGATGCAAGTTTTCAACCCAAGCACCGTGCTCATTTCTTAGCTCAAAAAAATATCTTAAAAGCACAAGAAGAACTGAAAAAAGGTGAGCCTTTTGAAGAAATAGCCAAACGCATGAGTGACGATCCTACTTCCTCATCAGGAGGCGATTTAGGAGATCTGGATGAAACCGAAATATCCTCTGAGTACTTAGAAAATATCAAAAAATTAAAAATAGGTGCAATAAGTCCTATCATTGAATCTCGTTCACAAGGTCGTTTTTACATTTTAAAACTCGTGAACATCAACTCCCATGAATCACACCGATTACACCAGATCAAAGATGAGATCCGTAACGAACTTACGACCCAAGAATACAAACATCAGATTGCACTTTGGATCGAAAAACAAAAGCAACTTGCCTTCATTCATAAAAGAACCACGCACAAGTAGGTCTGAAAAATACTACAAATTCAATGGGATGATCGTTCCGCAACTCGATGTTTGATCAAGGCCCATTCCTCTTCAGAAAAATCGATGCCTTTCAAAGATGCCTCGATTGCCTCCAAAGACCTAGTCTGAGTACCTGATTTTAAATCAGCTATTGCGGATTGTTCTTCGATGTTTTGCTCATAGTCTGATTGTTTTTGCATTTTTTGAAGAGTGAGAAGTCCTATGCGTAAATCACAAAGCTTTTCAGAAAGCAATAATTGATAGAGTTTTCTAGTTTTGCTCGTAGATACTACCTTTGATTTCATTTTATCAAATACCATAAAAAGAGGACCCTTTGTGACAGAGTCTATTTTTTTTCTTAAAGCACTCCTGAGGGTTTCTGGTATTTCATTTTTCATGATAAAACGTTTGTTTTCCATCTCTGCCAGGCTATGGTTATAGAGTTTTTTTATTTGATCAACATGAATCTGAGGATATGCTTGATTTAACGCATTTACTACCTTGGATACATCATCTTGAATCACGCGTACTTCATCACTCCATGTTTCTTCTTGCAATGAAGACCATTCTTGTTTTGAAAATGCAGGAAACTCCTTTTTTAATTGAGTGATCAATCCTTCTGGAATTTTATTTAAAATAATGCAATCATTCATTTCTACTTCTTTCACGGCATACTCAAATAATTGCTGAACTTTGGATTTATCAATATCAGGAAATTCGACACTTAAAGCTTCTACGATCTTTTCTTCATTGCTTTTTATCATGCTAGATTTATCCCGAAAGCCTTCTTTCTCTAAAGCTTCTAATTCCTTTTCCAATTCATCCTGATGGATTTTTTCACCAAAATGTATTTTTCTGAAACTTTCTTTCTGTTTATGATTCGTTTCTAGTGCTCTCACGATTGCTTCATAGCTCTTTATCTCATCACCTATCTCGTTAAACCGTTCATTCATTTTTTCTTGAATTTTCAAGTATTTTTCGTCTTCTTTTCCTTGGGAAAAATAAGAACTTATATGACTCAAAGGCGCTTCAAAAAATGATCTAAAATCAGCAGTCACGGAATAAGGCTTCAAAGATAAAAGAATCAAGAGAGCCAAAAAAAAACTTTTCATAATAATGATTTATGCAATTTCTATGCTCATGAAATAGCCAATAGGCGTTTTTATTTTTCACTATTGACAAGAGATAATGCCTTGCATTTACATAAGAATTTTTTATTCATGAATCAATGTCTATTTTTTAGTCAACTAAAAAAATAACAAAAACCTATGAGAAATTCCCCTGCTCTAGGCAATCAGACAATCGAAAAATTTAAAGTCATTTTCTCTTTCGTAATTACAAAAATAATAACTCATGAGAATAAATTTTCAAACAAGATCTATCCAATAAACCTCAGAAAGTGTGCGCAGAGAGCTTCGTAAGACAAGGATAACATCAACTCAAGGTCAGATCTTCAGAAGCGAGAATGAAGGGAAGTCGATGCAACGACACTGAACTGATTCCCTCGAGGCTTCGGTCTTCAGACGAGAAAGCTCTAGAAAGAAAAGCTGTCTTGTGTTACGCTCGACAAACATCAGTCTGATAAAAAAGGGGTTCGTAGACTGTAGCATATCTCTGAGTTGATGCGAGATGTGTTGCATGATTAATGGCCGTAATTTGGTAGCTGATATTTTAGGTTGCGGAAACTCCAAGCCACAATCCGAGGGTATGATTGGTCGTTTGCTAATGATCTGAATTGGGAGGATATTGCTTTAGAAAAGATGATCCAAAATGAGCTGGAAGAAGGAAATACTTCCTTGAACGGAAGTATTGACAAAAAAATCGTTAAAGTCAAATACACTATTACTAATGATGGTGTAGCAATACTTTTAGCATTTACTTATATCTTTTTATAGGTTCGCACCTTTTGATTACAAATAAAACGATGAGGAGGGCCTCAAGGAACTTCACGATCGGATGATCTGTGTTTTACAAGATATGATCAGCAGCGAGGACGGTTTTTTCTATATGATCAAAAATGCGCATGATGGACTGATCTTAGATGTTCCTATAAAACCATTAGATAATCCTTTATTTTGTTAGGCACATAATCAAAGACTAAAGCATAAAAAACTCACTTGCAAGATAGTGATGAGCTTCCGATGGCGTATAGTGCCTCTAACACTTTTCTTGATAAAATTGTGACCGCTACAATAATACTGATTTGACGGGCAAACAACCATCACACATGAAAAGCGCACTTAAGGTAAGGCTTGTCGTTGATTTCTTCCTGGATCCATAGCTGTATTTAGAAAACTCAAGCCTCAAAAATCGGTTCTAGTGCTTTCAGCCTGAAGAACCTCTGACCGTAGAAATAGCCAACGCTCGAACACCACCTCCTTCACTATTTCTACCTTAGAATGATTTATTAACTGTAACTCTCCACATTTTAGTTTGGATTATTTCCTCAAAGACATGCTCTTAAAACGCTCAAATTCCATCTATTCTTGGAGCTCCACCATTTCACTACCCTCAAGGGTATTCAAGTTCACAGATTGAGTAAATTCTCTCAAAAGGACTCATTCCCTCTCAAATAGCTATTTGCTCATTTCAATCTTTGCCTTTCCTAAGGCTCTCTTGTTAAACAGTCATCAGATACGTCAGCGTATCCTCATCGGCTCCTGGCTTTACAACTACTACGATTTCATGAGAAAGCTCTTGCTCCCGACTTCCCCATCTCTGGTTCACTCAGAGATCATGCATCGTAATTACGTTGTCTCGAGCATAACAGCTCTTCTGCAGATAAGTACAAAAATTTGTTTACCTACTTATTTGACTCTGTTGCGGAAAGCACTGTGATCCTTCATCATCACCGAACCCCAGAGGCCTGCCTTACAGATATTCACTTTGGTTTGGGCCACAAACTTCATCTTTCTTCAGATCCCTCATCTCTCAAACCGTTATGCCTTCCTCGTTCAGCTTGATTTCTTTGAGCACCCTTGATTTTGCTCTTCCCTCCTTTCAGGGCCGGAACTGGAATTCTACCAGCTAATGCGCACGATGAAGATTCGAACGAATGTCCAGATTTAACATGTGACATCATAATGCTGATAAGGCAATACAGAGAGCTACAAGACACCTTTGTATTAGTAAACCGCTCGTTGCGCAGACCCCACCAATTCCTCATCCTCACTAAACGCGTTTTGAAATTTCAAAGTCTATTCCAAAAACTGTCACTTGAACTTCAGTACACCATGACTTATACTCTGAGAGCCCAAGAAAATTCACGAGTTGATGACGTACTTCACAGCTAACTTCGAACCATCATGGAATATAGAGAAAAAGACGGTATTTTAAAATTTTGCCAAGAAATACATTGAATGAAACGCCACTTTGAAAATCTTTCACAAGAAAAACCTCTAGAAAAAGCAAAGAAACCCTCTATAGCACCACAGAAAGCATTTTATTTCTCTCGGGCAGAAGGGTTAGAATTGCGATCTTTCTGCTTCGATCAAAAGCAGTGCATGACACCTACCATGAATCTTAAGCCAGGCAGTATTCATCGTGTTTTTTGAGTAACCCTTGCCACTTTATATCAATTATAAAAGTTTAAAACACTTTTTTCGTGAAATTAGAACCTGTTGGAGACCATCCAACAAAAGAACAAAACCCCTCTTGCTGTCTAAGCATCATATAAAATTAATTTTTTTAGTTTATTTTTAAAAAAATTAAACTAAAAAATTTTTTCATTTGAAATTCAGTTGAAAAAAAATTAAAAATAGAATAGTCTGAGCTCGGTTATGTTAAAAAAACTAGTTTTTTAAATGCATAAAAATTGATGAAATTTGTAAAAAAAAGTAGTTCAGTTGATAAAGCAGGATTAATCGTATTGGATAATAAAAATCATGACAAGTTGTTTCAGTATGATGATTTCAATCACTCAAGGCACTATGAGTCCAAAACTACAAAAATGAGCTATGAACACTTTTTGTTCGCTAACTGTCACATCTCATTTTTTTACTTTAAAAAAGCTCTATTCTCCTTTAATTTTGCATCAACCATAACTAAAGTTTGTTCTATGAACTCAAAAAAGTTATAGGACTAATTGACTCGCTTTTTAGCGTTATAATGCGTATTTGTATTAGGAAGATTTTATGAAAACCAATAAACTATTGTCGTATTTTATGAGTTTTTATCTCATGATGATGGTTTCCGGATGCTCTCATGATCCTAAAGTGCCTGATGTTTCTAGTACTAGTCCTCATGCCACTCTCAGTCCTGATGCTAGAGCCAATGCTGAAAATTTTTCTTACGAATATGAAGAGGACCTACGAGCCAAACGATGGAAGCTAAAGGTCGAACCTATTTTTGGCAAACTTTGGCCCAAACCCCCTCTATTAGCAGCGTTAACTTCAAGGGCTACAAGTGAACCCAAGAAAGCCGTAAGAGAGAAATCGAATGATCCAATCGATTATCTGAATAATGTGCACGCATGTTACAAGTCCTATCGTAAACAATGGGGCAAGGATACAGAGGGGACCAGGGGCATCTTGAAATCTCTTAATGAACTTAAAAACGGATCACAAGCATCTAGCTGTTGGACAGCTAAAGAAAAAGAGGAAATTGATCAGCTCAAAAAAAACATTAATGATGATCTGAAAGCATTACAAATATTATTTGAAAGTCACAAAATTAAGATTCAAAAAACCAAAAAACATAAAATCAAAAATTACAAAACTAGAATTCACAAAATGACTCAACTAGAAAAAGCATTAACAAAATTAGGAAGACATTACCAAGATGTTCAAGAAAAATTGTCTTTTTGTCGGCTGAAAAATTCCATATCACCTCATGCTACCGAGAGTCCTTCAAATGATGTAATGAATCACTTTTTTGTAAAAAATTTAATAGGCAAGAATGAGGTCGATCAGTTTTTTCTGGAGAGCAGACCTTTTTTCATTAAAAACATCTCTGAGCATTTGAAAAAAAATAAGTATATCGCTTCTAATGCTCAGGCAGATCCTTGCGGCAGTATCACAAAAGACGTCTATCACCCTGATGAAGACGATCGTGCTCTGGTTTTTCCAGATATGGATACGAGCAAGCTTGACGAAATCATTAAGCGTGCCGCTATTGCTTCAGAATTGACCTCATTATCTCTAGAAGAATTCATTGTAAAATTTAAAAATATAATAGAAAACCCTGAAATAAATTCTTTTTATTTTAGAAGAGGAACTCGGACTGATGGTTCATTTTATCGTTTTACTAAAAAAGAATCAGATACTTATCAATTTCAAATTTATAACAGCAATAAATCCATCGGAGATAATTCTTATCATCAAGCACGTACCTTTGAGGTTTCAAAAAAAGCACTGACTTCCGAAAATTTTTTAAAATCTTTGCATGGTTCAGCTATTTTAACCGAAAAAGAGATTCTTATCTTGGAAGGTAGGCAAACCACTAAAAAGCTTCAGCCAGAAGATTTTTTAGATCTACCAATGATAAGCAATGGCTCTAACTATGCCTTTCCTTACCGACATGCTTCGTATTTAGAAAATCAAGCTCTTACGAAACACTTAGATTTTTTTACAAAATCCGAAATTCTTGATAAATACTTCAATCTAGATCAAAATCGCTTTTCTGATTATGATATCGATGCGAAACTTGCTAAAAAATATTTAGCTTTTTACTCAGAAGAAATCGCTAAAAATATCTCTACCAATTTTGCATGGAAGGAACGCTATCTTGATCGGGGTATGGCTCACGAAAGCAGCCTTCGTATTGCTAAGTATCGCAGAATCTTAGATGATGCTCATCGAATACGAGAAGAGTCAAGACCTAAAATTGCTCCGTTAAACTTTCAGAACCTTGAAACAACGAACAATGGTGGAAATTTTAAAGAGATCTCACATCTTGATGAATTCAAGCTTATAGAAAAAAACACCAGCTATCTAAGTAATGATTACTCAAGCGCACTGACATCGTTGGGTTTAGAAGATTGGAATCCGACAGATTCGGACTCATTGTTTGAGGGACTCCATCGTTTCTGGCGTATCTTGGCTCCTAAATATTATCCAAGTCACAAAAAGAAAAGTTATGAGGTAGGAAGGTTTCTTGTCGAAATTCCAGAAATTATTAAAAAAATTCCACTTGAAGAAGATTTTCTAAGGAAGCTTTCAGCCGACGATCTCGAGGAATTATTGGCCTACTTAAACGAGTTAGGACAATTGCATGTTTTTGCGCTATTAGAAGGGGATCTTAAAAATTGTTCAGATACATGCAGTTTTGCTTATAAAACATGTGACAATCTATCAAAATATGAACACAAAAATCGTGCAAATGCTGGCTTATCATCAATTTCTATCCTCACTCAAATTCGAATCCTTACTTTGGCGGATCAGATCATGCAAATCTATGGGAAAAAGGATGGTAAAGAGAGCTTTCAAGAATTCCCTAGTTTGTATACTTCAGCTTTAAGTTGGTTAGTCTTAGATAAAGGTCGAGACGATGAAGATACCAGAATGAAGAATCGCTGGACTTCTTATTGGAATATAGAACCCTATTGGATGGATTCATTTCGAGAAATATCAGAGTACTGGCATAAACAGAAAGAAAGAATTAACCAACCTATCTTTGAGTGGGAGCGATATCCCATGTGTGCTGACAATAAGTATTTCACACAATATAAAACATTTAAGTTGCCAAAAAATACTGCACACACTTTTCCACTTTTTGATCGTTCTGCATCAGCAATGCATCGTTATATCTTTAAAGATAAAAAAAACGATGATTTTAATTTGCACTGGAGCTATAACTTTAGCAGCAGTAAGGAAGAAAAACTGTTCTGGAGAGACATCAGCTGGGCTGCGAAATTTCTTGGTAAAGATTTAACGAAAGCATCAGATATAGGATACGTAATAAATTCACTCTCATATCATATATGGGATGGATCATATGCTATAAGACATAATCAGAAAAAAATAAATAATATATTGCCAAAAGTTTTTTTTGAAGCAAGAGATATTTCCTTTCTCACTCATTGGATGCTATTAGGTTCTTTTTCTTCTAAAACACTAAAACTCGGTGCAAAATTTTTACTTAGAGAAGACAGCTATTTTCAAGGAGATCATAGTAACCGAATTTCGAAAATTTTCGATTTCGGATTAAAAGATTTAGATCAAACTGATCTAAAATCACGAAGTAATTCTAAAAAAGAATTAAATTGCTACTATAACTGTTATTTAATTTTTGATCATCCTTATAAACTGATTGAAACAGAAAATAAAGATGACCTTCTAAAGATGAATAAAACAGAGAATAAAGATGACCCACTAGAGAATCTTTACACTGGCAATCCAAGTCTTTCTTTAGATCTTAATGGAGAGCATGCTAGAATTGGTCCCTGGCTCGAAAAGATTGAGTGCATGGAAAACTGCCCTAGCAGTGATAATTATTTCAAAATGAATCTTCCTTACTACCGTCGAATGAGCTCGGCAGAAATCCTTTCCGATATGGAGTACATGATTCCTCTTCGAAAAGATTTACCAAAAAATACTCAGATATTTATTGATAATTTAGAAATGCAGCGAGACTTTTTGGATTTAGGATCGCCCATTGTGACTTTAGGTTATTTCATGGATAATCCCGATCTTCTTCAAGAAAAAAGCTGGCAACTTCTATTTAAAAGGCTCATTTCTCAGCCAGTTCTCTTACTTGAAGAATTGCAAAAAACTTTCGTATTGCTTGAGACTTTCTCGAATTTTATGTGGAGTAATTTTGAGGAACGTTTGGAAAAAAACGATTACCTGACGGCAGCTTTTTTTGCGCGTATGCACCAATTATTAGAACAACTCGTCACAGTATCTAAAAAGCAACTGTCATTACCGAAAGAGCGCCGTGCGGCAGACGCTTTTTATAAAATTTTATGTTGTCTTTCCGCATTTTCAGACTCGGAATATTCAGATATGAAGAATATTCTTTATAGAGACGTAATGAAGACCTTTAGTTTTAAAGATTTCAAAAGCCTTACTTGGAAAGATCTATCTCTATTCGTGGCAGCGGCTATATATCGAGATAATCACCCTATCACTGACATTCATAATTTTGAAAGCACTGAAGAGTATGCTACATCTGGAATCTATATGCTCAATCGAGAAGGCTTAATTCAAGCAGTTAAAGATCTTAATCTTAAAGATAGAGATTTATTTATGGAATCCATTTTTAAATTTTCTGAAAAAAAAATATCTATATCGAATTATCAATGGACGCAGGAAGAACCAAAACTGTGGAAATATAAGGAAATGAAGAAAGATCCATTATGGATCGGCACAAAAAAGAATGATCAAGATGCTTATAATTTGAAAGTCGATCTTAGTATTCCTAAGATTTTTGTTGTTGACAAAAATGGATCTATACAGTCTGAAGAAAAAGAGAATAAAAAACGATTACCTGAATCAATATCAAATAACCCACTTTTTAAAGAATGGTTTCCTCAGAATCCAAAAGAGGCAAATTGTATCGGAGAAAATAGTTATGAGATTATCGACGCAGAAGGAGGCGCGACTCGTATTAATATAACCCTACAACCAAACGCGGATATCACAATTAAAATTCAAAGAAAATGGGGCAATCGTTGGTATCAACTCATGGATGATAATACAGTGAATCAATGGTCTGAAGAAAATGACCGTAGCGTTATGCCTGGATATTCGAACTGGATTTCCGTAGGTGAGAAAGAAAAAACTTATTCCCCTGAAGCTTACAATAAAGACAATGAATCAGATGAATATGAGGATAAGGATCGAGATGGTGGCGAATCTGAAAATAAATGGAAATCATGGGATAGATTAAAAGATGGCCGAGAGATTCTCGCTTTTGATCTGAAAGACAAACATCTCTACGCAGTAAGCCGGTCTACAATTGTTCAAAAAGTCAAATACGACGATCATGGAAAAGCTATCATCGACGGCACTACGTTGTTCAAATTGAAAGACGAAGATACTTTAAAAGTCTTTTATCGAATTGAACACCCTCGTTTCGTCTGGATTTGGAAACACCACGAACATGGTTTTCAAGAGGTAGAACTTCCTCGATTTGGAGTAAGCTTTCAGCTGAAAGATAAAAAAGATAATCAAGGTAAACATTTCGTAAGCTCCGAACTAGAAGGATATGCTCTCAGGGAAGATCAAAATCTTCCTAACAATAGCGAGCCATGGGGTGATTTTGATCACTTTATGGTATTAGAAAAGGAAAATAAAATTCGCATTGCTGTTCCGCGAATGAATTTCGAATCTCCTAAATACAACCTTTATTGGTTTTCCCGAAGCCATGAAGAGCAAGCTGAAAGACCAGAAATAATCCACAAGTATGGAAAAGGGTCTCAGAAATTACTCGTATGGCCAATCAATGATGGTCATATTCATCCGCCAGAGGTAGAAGATAGGATGTATTTGGCTCTCATTCATCTTTACGGTCATTCTTATGAGCGTGCTCGTGAACTTATCTATGGTAGTCGTTCTAATGAAGGTGACTTCAGAAAGTTCCCTAATCGTGAGTATATTAGCGGCGCAAGAGAGGTCTTGGAGTGGATCTTCTCATTAAATAATAACGATGATGATCCTCGATCCCTTGCTCTCCAACTAGGAGCTGGTCTTTTGATTATGGAGAATGACTTATCTTATCATCAGAATTCTAACTTTATAGATTCCGAATTCAAAAAACTAGATTCCAAGTATATGTCCTATTTAAATTTAAAAAGTAAAATAGTGTTACGCTTTTTTCCCGAAGACTTGGAGCAACTACTCCTTCAGAAGAAAGCTAGCCTTCTTAAAATGGATAAAAAAAATTCGGACTCCATAAAATTTATACTACAAGAAGGTTTTACTCATTCTCAAAACAACGCATGCCAAGATCCAATGCTACATTCAGATATTTCAACTACTTATGGACTTAACTGGGTTCCAAGAACTCATTCTATTCCTCATCATTTTGTTTACAAATACAATCGAGAAGAATCTAAGGATGACTATTACAAAAATTACAATTACTTCGAGAATTATAAGGACAGTGATTTCGATCTTCAAAAAAATCCAGTCATCTCAGTCGGTACTTTAAATCAATTTTTTGAAACTGGAGATTCAAATGGTACCGAAAAAGCAGAAATTCGTAGTATTAAAAATGAATTAAATGAAGTTTTTTCTGCAAAACCTCAATTAACTAGCTCTCTAGATACTCCTGATTATAAATCTTTTATCGAGCAAAAACTTAAAGACTATAAGGACTTAATTAATAAAAATGCTTCTGAGACTGAAGATCCAAGCAAATCCGATCTTGAAAAAGGGAACAATGGAAAGATTAAAAATAAAGACGAACTCAAAGAATATTGTAATATTTTAAAAACTAAATTCAACAGAGTCAAAAATATCAATCAAAAACTTAGAGAAGAAATAATAAACGAGGTCCAATCTCTTCCAGATGGAACCTGGAAGCACGTTAGAGAAACAATCTTCCGAGAGTCTCGAGTTGAAGCACTCCCGAATTTAAAAGAAGTTCTACAGGCTTATGCAAATCGTTCCATGGAAAAAGTTTTTGAGCTGAATCCTGGATTGACCCAAGAGCGTGGAAAGAAGCTACTTGAGCATACGACTTCTTATTTGATCACCGCTACCTATACTTTTCGATTAGAAGAGGTGATTGAAGCTCTGGATCAACTGCTTAAGATCGAACCTACAACTGAAGATATCGAAAAGTTTCATCAGAGCGCTACTTTGTTAAGAAGTTATGACATCGCTCAACATCCTGATTACCTAGTTTTTGAATATTGGAATCGTATTCTGATGCGACAAGAGCAAATAGAAAACCTCAAGCATATGACAGGTGAAAAAACTATCTTTCTCGAAATGATTATGGGATCAGGTAAGACTTCTGTTTTATTGCCACTTGCGAGTCACGCAAATGCTAATCCGGAAAAACAACTCAGCATGGTAGTTCTCCCAGAAGCCCTTGTTGCTTCCATGTCCAAACAGCTCACTGATCAGCTAGATCTTGTCTATGGTCAGGGAGTTGATCGCCTTACGATTCAGAGAAAGCATAAGTATGATCTTGATAAAATCCAGTATCTTTACTCAAGGCTCAGAAAAGATCTCAATCAAGGCAAAGTACTTGTGACTTCGAATAGTAGCATTCAAAGCCTATTTCTTATTTTTATCGAATCACTTTATGACTTCCAAAAGCTCAGTGAGGAGGAAGAAAAAGTTCGAGTTCAGATGATTGCAGCGTTTCAGGATATCTTCATCCTACTCAAAGAGTATTCTTACGTTTTGATTGATGAAGTAGATTCAATCTTGGATATCATGGCATCTCATCGCTTTTCTATTGGAATAAGTGGGAACCTCGAAAATTCTCTGATAAACGCGACAACTGGTCTTTATCGTATTCTTGCTGAAAATGGAAAAATTCATGATCAAATAAAAATTCCTTTTATGAAAAATCAGAATCCTGACGCCAAACCTTATAGTCGCAATGCGTACGATAATGAGGTAAAAAATCTTCTCATCGAAAATTTTTGCAATCTTGAAAATCCGAACGATTTTTTTAATGAAAAAGAATCAATCGATTTTTTTAATAAAATAGACCGTGAAAGACTCAGGAAATATTTCGATTCGAAATCGCTAGAAGAGAATCAAAACTACATTAAGCAATTACCCACTAATGAACTCAAAGACGTCATCAGTATCGTTTTTACTCAAATTCATCAAATACTGCCTTTGACGTTGGAGAAAACTTATCTGGTTCATTATGGTCTTTGTCCTAAGGAAAGCGAGGGCATTTGCGATCCTCTGGTTGGAATTCCATACCATGCAGGGGTTCCCATGGTAAATTCTCGTTTCGGGACAGATTTAGAGGCATTGAATTATACCATTCAATCCCATCTAGAAAGTCCAAATGTATACGATATGTTTGAACTTGAAGTGAATCAACTCAAAAGAAAGTTCAATACAGCAAAAACTCAGAAGATAAAAAATAATATAGTCATACATTTTAAGAATTATTTTAAAAATTATGTTCCTAATTTTTTAGAGTCACAAATCAACACCATACTGCCAGAAACTATCAAAAAAGTATCTAGCGATATCAGTAAAGATCCTCATCGCATCATCCAGTTGGCAAAGAAACACGCAGCAACGAAAGTTAAAGTCTTTCCTAATCAGCTTTTCACCAATGCTTATATTTACAAAATCTTATTCAAAAAAATTCAAGGTATGTCTGGAACTTTGTGGAACTACGAATCTTTTCCGAAATTTGATGAAAATCAACAAAAGATTTCATCAGATTCTCTCGTACATACTTTGACCGCGTTATGGAAATCGAAGGAGACTCAAAACGTACGGGTAGTAAAGGCTCCTGTACCTGGAGAAGAACTTGAAAATGTTCTAAAAAAGATCCAGGGCTCTGAGTCTCAGTCGGCTCCGAATCCTCAATCGATCATTGACGAAGGAGGATTTTTGAAAGGAAGAGATAACCGGGAAGTGGTTCAAGCTATTCTGAAAAATGCTAACAACGGAAGTAATTCTAAAATATCTCAGATGATTTTCTATGATGCTCAAAATTATATGCAGATCATGGAAACGCAGGGAAAGCATCAGAAAATACGACCCTATGTTATGCGTGAGACCGATCGAATGAAAACCGGTAGCTTCTGGGACATGAGTCATACGACCGGTTCAGATACAAAAGTGCATCCTAAAACAGTTGCTCTACTCACACAAAGTAAATCCTCTATTTTGAGAGACTTACTTCAGTCAGCATGGAGACTCAGAGAGCTTGATCGAGGTCAGTCTGTCACTTTAGTCGTTAGTGAAGATGACGTGAAGATTATGTCCGATTTACTCATAAAAGTTTATGGCCAAAGTGAAAAAATTGATCCAGAGAATTCCATCGTTGATTTTAAAAAAATTCTTCTCTATTTGGCAGCCAACGAGGCAATGAAATCTGCAGAAGTGAACTACCGATCGATCAAGGGAGCTCAGCGCGCCCGAGTTATAGAAGACATTTACAGCACTTTAGTCAGTCCTACGGCATTTCGGGAAGAGCAAGCAAACTTTTTCAATGCATTCGAACAAGTGAAGGGCTTTTTCAGCAATCCTCGAGGCCAGCATCCTTACGAAAGGTATGGTATTCCAATGGTTCAAAAGAATACTTTGGAGCTTTTAAAAAATGGAGCTTCACAGATCTTAGAGGGCCCTCAATCTGCATTTTTCCACTTTGAGCAATTGATAGATGACTGTATTAAAACAGTCACGTCTCGAGAAGAGCAGATTCAAAACACAGTGATCACTGCTGCAACTGAATACGAGGAACCCGAACAAGAAATGGAAATTGAGGCAGAAGAAGAGGAAGAACAGGAGGAAGAGGCAGAGGAAGAAACAGAGGAAGTAGAAGAGGAAGAAACAGAGCTTAAGCAGGATCAAAAGATGGAAATAGTCCCACCAAAAGGAAATTATCGTAAACTTTCAGTTCCTTGGGATAAAAAGATGCTATGTGAGGGGACTTTGTTGGATCAACCTACAACAGAAGAGCAGATCATTCGCGAAGAAAGACCTATTAAAAAAGACCCTGACGATATTTCAAAGCTTAATCCGCTGATTTCTTTACAAGATATTTTAAAGATAGGAAACCTAAATGATTGCGATCAATTATTTGACCCAAGGATTCATGGATCACTGAACCTTTTTCCTGTTTTTCAGTCTAAAGATGAGGGTCCTCAACTATTTGATCCTTTTGGTTGGTATCAAGGAACGATCAATTTTATATTAATCAGCTTAAATTCAGACAGAAGCATACATTCCTCGGTGATGATCACACGAGATGAAGCACTTTATGATTTAGGTGAATGGTTGCTCGAGGATTCCAAGCAAAGGCATACTGAGGGGAAAGAAAGATCGCTTCTTATCTATCATATTGCTATGCGCCAATTCATTCGTGCAAGTGCAAACTTCCTTCAAAACTACAGGTACGAGGAGCAAGCAAGCTTTGAAAATTCATCCGATGGAGGCTATCTGGAGCAAAAGGACTCTGAACCCTGGCCTGTCAAAGAGCAGCATTTTTTCGGGAAAGAAACGATGAAAGCCTTCACTGAACTACAGAATAGTGAAGACTTCTTGAACCTTCTTGTTCAAGTTAAGTTTCTCAGTGGTAGAACGTTTTTTAATAAAAAGGAAAAACTTGCATTGAAATCCTGGATAAGAAACTCGGATCGCCGCACCAGGCTAGCTAAATTCTTCAGCTCCAAAATCTTAGAGTTCAAAAAATACACACGTGAGAATAATTTTACAGACTCTGTTTTAGACGAAATTCTACGAGGGATCCAATAGTAGGTCCCTTTGAATAAACCGACTTCCCACTTATTTTTTTGATCGGAGCTTTGGTTTTTCATCTGAAACTTCAAAGGCACCTCAATCAATAGGTTCCTCAGCTCGAGCTACTAGCAAATTCACCATCGAGACATTGAAAACAAAAAGAGTCTTTTTGGTGATCACATCACGAGGAACCTAGAGCGCAAGATAATTTCTTCGTCTTTCTTGACTTCTACTTCGCAGTATTTAGCAAGTTTCATCTGGGCAAGTTAACACGTCTTTTATCATCAACTTTCGCGACCTCTAAAACATAGGACTCTGAACTAAAGTTTCATCTTAGCGCCGGACATAGAAACCACTTCCTATTCGAAGCCTCGTGTAAATCTCACATTTTTACAAGGGATGGGATTTTCGCACAATGGTATTCACTTGTACCTATTTTTAGAAGCAATATCATTGAGTTAATCGCAATAACAAAGTCACTGTTTATGTTAAAGACATTAGAGAAAATGCTTAGTTTTAAAAAGTACCATCATTTCAAAATCTTATCAAAATACAGGAAAAAACTTGAATCTGAAGTATGAGTTGCCTCCAAAGAAAATGGGACCGCAATGAATCAACACTTGATCTCAATAACTGATCATCCATGAGCCAGAGTCAGCAACCGAAAGTCGCATCACATTTTTTCATTTCAGTCTCCATCCTCTTTACATCAGAACTGCATCGGAATCCCTTTGTCCTTACCTCGGTAACGCTTCGTGTAAGCCTGTGACACGCCATGAATCAGCGGTTTTAGTCAATTTATTGACATCTATCTTAAGTTCTCTTTTCACAGGAAAGACTTATGGAGTAAATTTTAAAAATGATGTGTTTAAAAATCATCTCCTTGAAGATGCATTCGAGTAAGAAAAGATCTTTACAGATTGAAAGTAACGTTGAGCAAAACCCAAATTACCTTAAACTCATGGTCCATAAGGCATCGCATTGAATCGAGATTAAGGAATGCTATTTGACACGAAGATTTAAAAACGGTAACTTGCGGACATGAGGATTACAGGAGCCATCTACAAGATGGCATGGAGATCTTCCAAGAAGACGGCAATCCATCATCAGAAAGCCTTCGAAGCATGAAAAACCTCAGAGAATTTCGTTCAAAAAAGTGGCAATTTCTTGAAAAGGCTCGGGGAGGTATTCTTGAGAAAAAAGACATGATGCAATCAAAAAAAGCTTCTTTTGTAGAGAGGCATGAGACAAAAGATCCAAAAGGAATTTACGCTTATAGCCTTCTTGGTACTCAGAGTATCCTAAAATCCATCGCTAAGACCTGCAATCGCAAAGTAATTGATCAGCAAAGGTGTTCACTCGAACAATGATGCAAATACTCGGAACTTTAGCAAAGTATTTTAGCTTAGAAATGACCTTCCTCTGGGGGGCTGCATTTTTTTTATCATTTTTCAGCTTGGTGGATTTTTTTTGGGCACTGGGAATCAGTGCTGGAGCCTGCTGGATGCTTATCAGCGAAGGGCAAATCTTCCCACGTTGCATTTTAGCGGGTGCTCTCATCCTTATCTGGAGTTTTCGATTATCAGGCTACCTGGGACTCAGACTTTGGAAACACTTTCCTCAAGAAGATGCAAGGTACGAAAACTTAAAGCAAGAGTGGAAATCTCGTTGGATCTTGCAATCCTTTGCATTTTTCCAACTTCAAGGACTCAGTCAAATTTTTTTATGCTACCCTTTTTTCGTATTAGCAAAAGACCCCGAGCCTTTCAGAGTCACTGAGTTTTTTGCGATGGCTTTAGTGGTCTTAGGACTCGCAGGAGAAGCCCTTGCAGATAAACAGCTCTCCCAATTCAAAAAGCAACAAAGAGGCATTTGTCAAAAGGGACTATGGCGTTACTCGAGACATCCTAATTATTTTTTTGAGTGGCTTATTTGGTGCGGATTCGGACTTTGGGCTTGTCAAGCAGACGTTACAGGTGCACAAGCAGCACTTTTGTGTCCTTTGGGCATGGGAATTCTTTTAGGCTGGATCACAGGCGTTTTACCGAGCGAAGCCCAATCCCTGAAATCCCATGGAGAAGCCTACCGTGCTTATCAAAAAACAACTTCTTGTTTTTTTCCCTGGTTTCAAACGATGGCAGATAAGAGTTTTTTAGAAAATTTCTTGTTTTGTATTCCCGATGGATGCATCCGTTTTTATATGAGAATCCTGCTTCAACAACGATTGAACGAATTGCAATCCTTTGAGCTTCAGACTTTCATTGCAAGCTTCGAGAACTCTCCTCTTGCTATTTCCATCGAAGATTCCAAAAATCAGCATTATGAAATCCCTGCAGCTTTTTTTGAAAAGACCTTAGGACCTCGTCTTAAGTACAGTTCTTGCTATTTTGAAAAGCCCACCTTTTCTTTAGAAGAAGCAGAAGAAGCGATGCTTGCATTAACCTGCAAGCGCGCTGAGCTACAAGATGGTCAGCGTATTTTAGAATTAGGCTGCGGCTGGGGATCTTTGACCCTTTGGATGGCAAGAAATTACCCTCATGCAAGTATTTTAGCGGTCTCTCATTCCTCATCACAAAAACAATATATTCTTGAAGCATGTAAAAAAAGAGGGATTTCAAATATTGAAGTGATAACCTGTGACATGAATACCTTTGAAACCCAAAAATCATTTGATCGGATTATTTCAGTTGAGATGTTCGAGCATATGAGAAATATCAAACTTTTATTTCAGCGTCTTCGAACCTGGATTAAACCTGATGGAAAACTTTTTGTGCATGTTTTTTCTCATGAAAAGTATGCATATTATTTTGAGACAAAGGAAGCTTCTGATTGGCTTGCTAAGCATTTTTTTACCGGAGGGATGATGCCAAGTCATACGCTCTATCAAAATTGCACAAGAGATTTTCAACTACAAGAAAACTGGGTGGTCGATGGCTACCATTATGCTCAAACAGCAAAGCACTGGCTTCAAAACATGGAAAAAAACAAAAAAGAGATCATGCCCATTTTAAAATCGGTATATGGAGAAAATGCTTCTCTTTACTGGTATCGCTGGAGAATCTTTTTTATGGCATGTTTTGAACTTTGGAATTGGAAAAAAAAGCCAACGTGGCAAGTGAGTCATTTTTTATTTACACCTAAGAAAGATGCCTCATGAAACGAGTTGCCATTGTAGGAACAGGAATCGCTGGACTCAGTTGTGCCTATACCCTTGCACCCTATGTGGATCTTTCTATTTATGAAAAGAATGATTACGTAGGGGGACATACCAATACCGTCATGGTAGAAGAAGAGGGAAAATTGATTCCGATTGATACAGGCTTTATGGTATACAATGAAACCACGTATCCACAACTTACCGCTCTTTTTCAAACATTAAAAGTGCCCAGCGAGCCTACCTGCATGTCATTCAGTGTCCAACACACACCTTCTCAATTAGAATTCTCAGGAAACGGATGGAATGGGTTATTTGCACAAAGAAAAAATCTTTACCAGATAGCCCACTGGAAACTACTTTTCAACATCCATCGCTTTAACACACATTGTGAAGAAGTTCTTTCAGATCCTTTGCTTCAAAAGCTCACATTACAAGAGTATTGCCGGTTAAGAAATTATTCGGAAGATTTTCAAAAGCGTTATCTTATTCCTATGGCCTCTGCAGTCTGGAGCTCTTGTGAAAAAAGCATTTTGGACTTTCCTGCTCTAAGTTTAGTGCGTTTTTTTTCTCAACACCGATTTTTAAGCCTCAAGGGACAGTTTACCTGGAGAACCGTCACAGGAGGCAGCAGAGTGTATCGTGATCTTCTGACACAGTCTTTTGAAAAAAAAATTCAGATTTCTCGAGCAATAGCATCCGTTCGGTACGAAGATCCTTGGGTCTATGTCAAAGATCAAAGGGGAACAGAAGAAAAATTTGATGCAGTGGTCATTGCAACCCATGCGGATGAAGCATTAGCGCTTTTGAATGCTCCTACTTTATTACAAAAAAAACTTTTAAGTGTGTTTCACTATCAAAAAAATGAAGTCTGGTTACATAGGGATGAAAGAGTCATGCCAAAAAATCGTAGAACTTGGAGCTCCTGGAACTATAAAACCGATGGCTCATCATCTACCACCATTTACTGGATGAATCGACTTCAAAAAGTTTCTCAGAAAAAAAATTACTTCATTTCGATCAATGGTCCTGAAATAGACCCCAAATGGGTAGTGAAAAAGTTCATTTACGAACATCCCTTAATGACACTTCAGAGCTCAGATGCACAAAATGAACTTCCCAAACTCAACGAGAAAGGTCCTCTGTTTTTCTGTGGAAGCTATTTTAAATACGGTTTTCATGAAGATGCTTTACAATCGGGATTAGACGCAGCAACCCATGTGCGTCAGGTTCTTTGTGCCTAAATCATGGCTTTACCGTTGTAAGATCAAGCATACGCGGTGGATTCCCCAGAAACGATGGTTCATCTATAGCTACACGAGTTTTTGTTTAGATTTAAGCGAAATTGAAAGCCTTTCTCAACAAAGTTTTTTTTTTGGAACTCAGTGGTGGAAACTTTTTCGATTCATTCCAAAAGATTATCTCTTCGGGAAAATGTGCACACATGCATCTGAAATGCAAAAACACATCATGAACTTAGCAGAAAAACAAGGAGCTGAAAAACCAACCCAAGTCTTACTCGTTGCACACATGAGAACCTTCGGATACACTTTTAATCCTGCCGCTTTTTACTATATTTTTTCTGAAAAGGCTTTTTTAGGAACTTTTATTGAAGTTACGAATACTTATCGCGAGCAAAAAGGATACTGGGTTCCTCCCACAGGAAAAAGATGCCCTAAGCAGTTTTATGTTTCTCCCTTCATTGAAGTCCAAGCAGATTTTGAGTTTCAGCTTCAGCCCCCCGAAAAGCATTTGTTTGCTTGTATACGGTCTTGGAATTCAAAAAAAAATCTCGTGCTTGAAGCGACCCTAGTAGGCAATCGCCAAGCTTTTGAAGACCTTGAACTTCTTTTAAGTTTTTTGCGTTTTCCTTGGACAGGATTAAATATCATGATAAAGATCCACTATCAAGCTTTGTGCTTATTACTAAAAAAAATTCCTTATTTTAAAAAAAAGGATCAAAAGGAGTTTCAAAAAGAAGGATTACCATGAACGCTCACCCTACCCCCACCTTTTTTAAACCTTGGACCATCTCACTTTTAGACTACCAAAAAATTTTTTTGAAAATTTTTGAAAAAATGGATTTAGGTAAATT
>DAISZI010000040.1:0-9646 GCA_036824885.1 Oligoflexia bacterium | reverse complement strand
TTAATCCGCGCACATGCCAAATGCTTGCAATAGTCGTCACTAAAAACAGAAGAATGAGGCATCCAGCTCCTGCAAATTGAACATAAAGCTTACTTTCTTGACTTAAACTATCCCATCTCTCAACGAGCTTCTGATACGAAGGCCGGGCTTGAAGACTATCGACCATCCCATCAAGTGATTTTTTTATTTTCGAAGAAAAAATTGACATAGGCGCCTTTGCATCTTAGCAGAGATTCCATTCTCCCTCTAGCTTCTTTGGGAAAATTAGCGAGGCTTCCCAGAAAAAATCACCTTCCATTTTTTAACCAGATGCTCTGCGTCCTTGATTTGAGTTTCTACCACTTTGTCTTTTTCAAGGTCTGTCAAGGGAGCACTCAATGCACCCATCAATCGCTCAACCATTTGCGGATTCGTTACCAAAAAAGAAAGTACGGTCTTCCGATCTTCAGAACGAGAAGCCTCTGCACTCAAAGATCCGGACTGAAATTCAATCAAATCACTGACGATATCCTTAGGAATAGCAAGAGAAATTTTATTGAGCAATTCTAAAGGAGATTGAGGATTAAAACTAAAAAGCAAATTTAATGCTCTGTGTTGAATTAATTCCTTTTGAATGGCATTTTTGAGTGTTTGGGGGCTTTTTAAATAAGTCTTCACAGCACTGGGAGAAAGTACGCCAAAAAAAGAACGAATATTCTTCTCTAAAACAGCATTGGTTTCTTCAAGCCTGGTCTTAGTTAACTGAGATTGCACGAAAAGACTTGAAAACAAAGAAAAAATCACCACAACGAAAGCAATCAAAGGCCTTCGGAGCCCCTGCAAGTCAACAGATTTAGCTTGAGAAACAGGAGCAAAAGCCCCCTTCCTGAAATTCACGAGCTGCGAGCGATTGCCCGCATTCCAAGCAAGCGCCATAGCAAGAGAGAACTTAGCTTCTTTTTCTTCTGTATAGCTGCTGGGGATTCCAAGGCAACGAAAAGAAGGAAGCAAACTTGTTGGAATTTCAGTAAGCTCTGCTAACCAGGGACACAATCCCCTAAGCAATGCCGTTCCACCAGCAAGGTAGATAGACCCTATCGCCTCGTTTAAAAGACTATGGGCTAAAATTTGTACTTTTTTAATTCCAAAAACCAAATCCCGAAAATGCGCTTGGGCCTGCTTCCATGAATCATCTAAAATCAATTCTCGCTTGAAAGCCTCCGCCTCTTCGCAAGACATTTGATATTCTTGGACAATAGAATTCGTTAAATGCCATCCACCCCAATGGATTTCATGCAATAACACAATTTTTGTTTTCCAATGAAGGTAATACCGTGTTTTTTGATGCCCCATCTGAATAAATAAAACAGGCTGTGATTGAGGTTTTAATGTAGCCCAACGGTTGAAAAAAGCCTGGTAGGCTGCAAGCTCTGTCGTCACAAAGTCGGGAGACAAAGCCAAGGCTTTCCAAGGGGTCAAAAGATCTTCTAAGTAGGATTTTATCGTCGTTGCTACATGAATCAGAGAACCTTCGGGCCCCTGGTTTAAAATCACGTAATCATGAAGGCTAACCTCACTTGAGAAAGGCAGTTCATCCTCTAACTCAAAACTCAGACTTGTTTGAATGTCTTTTTTCTTTCGAGTAGGAAACTGCAAATTTCGAAAAGTCGAGGTTCCCGAGGCAAGCGCGGTGATAACGCGATGCGGTTTGTTTTTCAGATTTTGAATGCACCCAGCAAGCGCCTCTTCTTGAGTCTGTGCGCCCAAAGCGACCTCGTAGCATTCTTCAATCTCATAACGTCCCAAAGCAAGGTCTATTTCAACAGCTTTGATACTGAAGCTTCCAATGTCTACTCCCAAAATACGCATACTATCTCTTGTTAGCAAAGAATTCGCCGATCCTCCAGCTCTCTTTCCGTCAGAATATCAAAAACCTGAGCCTCCCGTTTTTTATTCCTTGACGTAGTAGAAAAAATTCCGAGCTTTCGATTGAAAAAGTTAACCTATTGCACTAAAAACACGGTACTTCCTCCAAGCTAAGGATCACTTTCTCTTCTGCCTCGCACAAAGTCTTCGCCGTGCACATCCAGTTTGAGAAAAAACTACCAACAACAAATTCAGTTTCTACGGTATCACGGAGCATTTACCCGCAACGTCAGATTTTTTGGTCAGTTGCTTGTCCGCCTACGGGGCATTCATGGAATGCTCACCTGCTTCCATGCCCGCAGAAGAGAAAGCCTCTCCCCCTCCATCTTAAAACCTCGCTGAATAAAACTGATCATGAAGCTCCCCGAAGGCATGTTTTTTTGATCAAGTCACAAAATCTCTGAGCGCCACATTCACTCAAATCTATTTTTATTGATTCCAATAGAAATAAAATTTACAGAAATATTCTCTTATGTTAGTCTAAACTTCTCCTAAAATGCTTTATTTTCATCCTTCTTTCAGAACATTTTTAGCGATGGTCTTTGTTTTTTTGCTTATTGCTTGTGCAACACGCGAACATGCCCATCGCATCCACCAAACTCGAAAGTTCAGAAGTCATTTTGTAAATCGAGAAAATCAGAAATTCAATGACAAGACCTTAGATACAACTGCTCAAGATGAAAATACAGAAAAACCTCCTCATCTAGATGATTCAACAGACACCCACTTCAATGAACTTAAAATCTCTGATTTTTCAGAAATTCAAGATACCGACCGAGAACATCAACAAAACAACGAAAGAACATTAGCCCTTAACCAGCTTGGAACCGAATATGATGAAGCTAAAAAATGGTTAGAAAAAAATATTCCAGATTTTATGAATAGCTTCAATGACGCAACAAGTATCGAAAAAAATCACCCAATCATCAGTGACATTATTCAACAACAAGCTCTTGTTAACTGCGATTGGCTTTCTATTCTTTTTAAATTAAAAGTTTTTTTCACTACTGTGCACGATCATCGGACATACCATGATCTTCAATGTCATTTAGACAAAATTATTGCATTGATCTCTGATGAAATAAAAAACACTGCGCAGAAACTTAATATGCCTCTATTGTCTTGTTATGATCCATAAGATAAAAGCTCCTGAGACTGAAATAATTCCTTAATTAGGTACTCTACCAAGGCATCAAAAAAAATTGGTCAATCTTCGATAAAAAAATCTATAATAATTTTTTTTGATATTACACCCAAGAATCTCTGTGTACCCAATCAAGAAAAAAGCTCACCTCAAAGAAAAGAAGTAGTTTAATCCTATGAAAGATGAAACAGTAAGAAACGTTGAATAGTATGCAAAAAATATAAAGTAAATTCATTCGCCATATTTTAGTTCAAACTCGAAAAGCATTCCCCGAGAGACATGAAACCATTCATGTGAAATATCTTAGATATTTTCAATGAAAAAGCTCTGAAAGACGTACCCCGACCTCATTTATTATTATCATCTATTTAAATTTAAAAAAATTTTGTTAACTCTATCAGTTTTTTGAATCGTCAAAACTCAATGAAAAAACACTACCACAAGATCCTCAATTATAAGATAGAATAAATAAAAATTTGACAAACGGGGAGAAAGAATGCTAATAGTATGGAATGCTATCAGTTAAAAAGTTCGGTTTATTTTTCATTCTAAGTTCCCTATTTCTCGTTCCATTGGTGATTCTTCTCACTTCAAACTGCGGAAACGAACAACCACGGGAGGCTACTATTAGCGAACAGTTGAATACGAGTCAGAATCAAACTAATGCCAATTGGAAAGATATTGAGTTATCCAAAGATGATTTTAAGAAGATAATAGACCCGATCGGTGACAAAACAGCTCTTCTTGAAGTGCTAAAAAGTCTTGCAGATAGTGACAGAATTTCTTTTCAATATACTGATCAGGACGATACCATCGATGCTCAGCTGCACCTAAATCCGCAATCAGACGATTCATTTGATTATATCCTTATCAAGGATACCCTAATCGCTACACTCTCAAAATTCCTAAAAAACGACGATGGCAGCGACCTAGATCCTTCAAAACGCTATCTTCTGAGATTCAAAAAAAATCCCCCTACCACTCCAAACCAAGATCCTCAAAGAATCTCAGAAACTGAAGAGACGAAGGAGAATGAATCCGAAACAAACAGTATCACCCCTGCTCAGACCTCTACTTCAACACTCAGCAATGGCAAAAAAAGTAACCTCATAGAAGGGATCAATAATGCAATAGCAAAACTTAAGACTTCTCTAGCTAGCAAAACAAACAAAGATGTGTCCAGAAGAAAGAGCGAAAGCGACTTACGTAATCCACCAAAAAAGAACCCTGAACGCAAAGGATGGAATTCTTTCTGCAATAAGGGCTCTCTTTTAAGAAAATTCTTGCACTGCAAAAGCGATCCGACGGAGATACGCCTCCAAAATGAAAACCCCGAGGACACTGATCCCAATGAGCAAGACCCAGGTCAAAACTCCCCAGTCCCATCCAACAAAGGCACCGGTGCAACCCCCGAAGCCAAACAATCTTTGCCCACACACTAAACCCTCTCACTTCCAAAGCACACAGGCCATCCAGCAATCCCCCCCAACCAAAAGCTGGAACTCTCCCAGCCCTTCTTGAAACTGCACCCTTCCTTGCGAAGTAGCAGCATTCCAAGAAATGACTCGGTACTGTGAAAGCACAGTGCCTTCATTGAGAGGATTGGCCTTAAAAGCGGCTTCTTTGATGACCCAAAACGCAAGGGGCTCTAAGTCCCATTTTTTTTCTGATCTCAATAAACGACTTGCCGCCTGAGAAGACAACTTGCGTGATACCAATTCTATATCAATACCTACGGGTCTGTCGCAAGCAAGCACCCAAAAGGCCCCCTGTGTTGGTGTGTAGGTATGAGTGAGACTTATAAAAACAGGCCTGTGAGAAAACTCCGCTCGTAACCGCTCACGAACCAAACGAGCTCGTTCTGTCCAAGACTTGCATGTGTAAACTCCAGAAACAGGGATCTTTTCAAAATGGTCCTTCCAAATACGACCCTCCAAAAAAACCCCAAGCTTCTGAATCGAATTCATTTCCCTGTACTACCGAACCCCTTATCACCACGCTGAGTACTGCCTAAACTCGAAACTTCCACAACCTCAGGAGTTACAATAGGCAAGATGAGTAACTGTGCAACGCGCTCAGAGCGCTTCAACTGGATATCTTCCGCAGTTAAATTCCATAAAACAACATGAACTTCTCCACGATAACCGGCATCGACAATACCCCCCGTAACCTTCAAGCCCTTTTTCGCCAAAGAAGATCGATCTGCCACAAGGCCTACATGCTTCTGAGGAATTTCAACCGCAATTCCAGTACGCACCAACTTCCCTGAAGCTCCAGGCAAACAAGTATCCTCAAGGCAATAAAGGTCTAACCCCGCATCATCCTTATGCGCTCGAGTCGGTAAAAAAGCATCCTGAGATACACGCTGTACACAAACACTATCCATCATTCCTCCCTAGTAAACAAAGACTGAATCGCTTTCACTGCTTCTTCATAAGAAAGCGTCTCTTGAGTTCTTAATTTCAAATCTTTCAATTGAAAAATCTGAGTCTGCCATTCCTGAACTCCCACGATGAAGGCAAACCGGTACTTAGCCTCCGAAGCAAACTGAAGCTGGGTTTTCAGCTTAGCAGCATCAGAATAGACATCCACTTTCAATCCCTGATCACGCAATTTTTGCGCTAACCGTAGAATCTCTAACCGTAAGGACTCCTCTAATACAGGCATAAAAACTATAGGTAAATACGCTTCTTGCTGACCCTGCAAAAGAAGAGAAATCCTCTCAAACCCCAAACTAAACCCACATGCCTCCAAAGGCTTTCCACCGATCTGAGAGATCAATTGATCGTAACGCCCTCCCCCTCCTAAAGC
The DNA here is from genome assembly GCA_036824885.1 of Oligoflexia bacterium. GTDB lineage: Bacteria > Bdellovibrionota > UBA1018 > UBA1018 > UBA1018 > DAISZI01. The sequence goes on along the minus strand of DAISZI010000040.1, from coordinate 3,786 downwards.
ATAACCCACAGAACCATGCCTTAACTCAAAAATAGGCCCGGTATAATACCCCATCCCTCGAACTAAAGAAGGATCAAAAATCACGGCTTTTAAAGGCAATGAAAGCTCTTTCACAGCTTGAATGATTTTTGTTAAATCCTCAAAAGCCCCTGAATGGTAATGAGAAGCTGCTTCCAATCCCATTTCCCCTTTCAAACAAGAGAGAAAATCCTGAGACAGGGGTTTGCCTAAAAAACCCTCAAACTGATCAGCAAGCTCCTGCCAGCCTACCTTATCTTTTTTGTCCAGTAAGATGGCAAACTGAGGCAACTGATCCTGAGAAAAACCAAAAGACCTCCCCATTGTCTCCACAAGCCTGCGATCATTCAGGTGCAACACTAAATCCCCGACTCCCATCGCATGGCAAGCAGCAATAGATGCCTCAAGCACTGCAATCTCAGCTGCAGTCGTCTTTGCCCCCAAAATATCCACATCACATTGAATAAACTCCCGGTACCTTCCCTTCTGAGGACGATCCGCTCTCCAAACAGACCCCAGATGAAAAACTTTCCAAGGCAACCGAAGCTCCTGACGCCTCAAACTCGCCACCCGAGCCAGAGGTACCGTCAAATCAAATCGAAGGCCGTACTCAGCAATCTCACCATCGATTGCTTTCTTCAGTTTCTCTCCTCGCTTCAAAAGCTTGAAAATGAGTTTATCGTTCTCAGAGCTACTTGCTCCCTGCAATAGCAGCTCTAAAGACTCAACCGCAGGAGTCTCCAAAAGAGAAAAACCAAAACTCCTATAAACCCGAGCCATCAAGTGCATCAGATCCCAGCGCTCAGAAGCCTGGTCATAGATGAAATCACGAAATCCAGAAACAGGAGTCAATCGAGCCATTTTAGTGAGCCTGCGATTGCATCCAAAGATCGCACAAGAACTTGTAATGGTTCGCAATTTGATCAATCGCTACCTGCTCGGTATAACGACCGTCTTTATATCCCTTCAAAGCCTCCCAAAAAACAGTCCGACCTACTGCAAATCCAATGAACCCTGGAACACCACTTGCGACACTCAACCAATGACGCACCTGCTGGACATTTTCTCCTCGTCCCAAAATAATCAAACCGACTGCATCTCGCCCACTACTACGCGCTTGCCTTGCCACGAGCTTAGCATCTGAAGAAGCCTCCATCCCCTCCAACTTCCAAACATCAGGCTCAATACCAGCTTTTTGAAACTGCTCAATAGCCTGAACCATCAGCTCAGGACGCAATTTAGTATCATACTCACTTCCCAAACGCTGAGCCTGATCTGAGGTCGCAGGAACCAAGAGCTCAACCATCAGCCTCCTAGGGTGCGAATGGCAGTAGTCAGAAAGAATCTTCAATCTTTCTAGCTGACGATCATTCGAAACTGCGTCTGCTTGAGGATTGTACCTCACCAAAACCTTGACAAAATCGGGCTGCACCTCTTCAATATGCTGAGAAAACGAAGATCCATACTCAAAATCAAATTCGTCCTGCCCCGACTTCTCCACGGGACACGCTATTTGAAAACCCTTTTGCTTTGCATCCGAAAGAATCGCTTTCCCAAACTGCTCATCCACCAAAAGCGCTGACTTATGTTTCGGAGCTCCCATCGCAATCGCTCTTTGAAAACCCTCGTAAACCAAGCCCTTATAACGTGCGATCTCAAGAACTTCCTCAGCACTGGGTACCCATTTGATCCCAAAAAGTTTTTCCTGAAATGAACTTCGATGATCAAAAGGCATCACAAAAAGATGCTCAGAAAAACCCATACCCCCTTCAGAAACTGCCATATTCAATCCTTCCCATCTTCAAGAAAACCATTTTTTAAAAGCATGCTTACTCACAGCCCCACTTACCTCAGCAATCGATTCTGTGAGCGGAATTTTTTTAGGGCATACTTTGACACAATTCTGAGCATCCCCGCAATCTGTAATACCTCCCGGACCCATCAAAGCGTCCAAACGCTCTGCCGATGCGATAGCCCCCGAGGGGTGCGTATTAAATAATCGAACCTGATTGATCGCTTGCGGGCCTACAAAGGGCGAATGCGGACCATACTGTGGACAAGCCTCTAAACAACAACCACAAGTCATGCACTCAGATAACTTGTAACGCGTTAACGCAAGCTCCTGAGAGTACCTCGGACCGGGACCTAAATCATGGGTGCCATCTAAATCGACCCAAGCTTTCACATGCTTTAAATGCTCAAACATGCGCGTTCGGTCTGTGATCAAGTCTTTTACAATGGGAAATTTTGAAAAAGGCTCCAGACGAATTGGCTGCTCCAACTGATCCACCAAAGCAGTACAAGCCTGACGCGGCCTACCATTAATCAGCATAGAACAAGTCCCACAAACTTCCTCTAAACAACTCGCTTCCCACGCCGGAGGCGTCGTGACCCTGCCTTCATCCGTCATGGGCTGAATCTGCAAATCCTGCAAAAGTACAATCACATTTAAATTCGGCCTCCATGGCAACCGAAAGGACTCCCAGTAACTCGGAGAATCCGGATGATCCTGGCGCTTAATTTGAACTGAGACCATTTTGTCATTCTGCATATCCATTTTCATTTTCCTTTTTTAGCAACATCGTACTTACGTGTACGCGGCGGAATTAACGAAACATCGATCGGTTCGTAGGTAAGACGAGGTGCCTTTCCATCGTAAACAGCAATCGTAGTCTTCATGAACTCATCATCATTACGCTCCGGAAAATCAGGCTTATAATGCGCACCTCGACTTTCATTTCTCTGCAATGCCCCCAGGGTAATCACCCGAGCAAGCTGAATCATAGAACGAAGCTGCCTGGCGTAATGCACGGACTGATTCGCCCAAGTACCTCGATCAGCAATGCCAATCTTTTTCCAGCGTTCTTGAATTTCTAGATCTTTTCATCGGTTTTTTTGAGTTGATCGTTATAACGTACCACAGTTACGTATTTACTCATCCACTCTCCCAGTTCCTTTCCCAGCAAGAAAGGATTCTCAGGACCATCCTGACGCTGAATTTTCTGAATATCCTGAATTTTTTCCTGAACCTGGGCTTGATAAACAGAACTAGGAACCTCCCTCTGCGAAGCCTTTAACCCTGCAGCCCATTGCACCATCGCAGGACCTGCCACAGTCCCTGCATAAATGCAAGATAGCAAAGAATTTGCTCCCAATCGATTCGCGCCATGAATGGAGTAATCTACCTCCCCCACCGCAAAAAGACCTGGAATATTCGTCATCTGCTGGTAGTCCACCCAAAGTCCCCCCATGCTATAATGCACAGCAGGGAAAACCTTCATTGGGACACGAGTAGGATCATCTCCCGTGAATTTCTCATAGATATCTAAAATAGACCCTAGTTTTTTCTTTAAGGTGGATGCGGGAATATGAGAAAGATCCAAATAGACTACTGCCTGACCATTGACACCCAATTGCATCTCATGCACGACCTTGTGAATAGCTCGCGTGGCAATATCTCGTGGCACCAAATTCCCATAAGCAGGGTACATCTCCTCTAAGAAGTACCAAGGTTTTCCGTCTTTGGGCACCCAAACACGCCCCCCTTCCCCTCGAGCACTTTCCGACATCAATCGAAGCTTATCTTCTCCAGGAATAGCAGTAGGGTGCACCTGGATAAACTCTCCATTGGCATAACGAGCACCCTGAAGATAACTCACCGCAGCAGCAGCTCCCGTATTAATAATAGAATTGGTGGATTTTCCAAAAACCATCCCAGGCCCACCACTAGCAAGAGCCACCGCAGTTGCGGAAAAAGCGCGCACTTCC
>DAISZI010000301.1:0-2242 GCA_036824885.1 Oligoflexia bacterium | reverse complement strand
CCTGAAGGGATTCTAAGTGCTCCAGTGATTGTATACGGTCTAATGCTCTTTGATTGCGCTTTCGTAGGGTTTGTGTTGTCGGAGATGAAAAACCCGCATCTTTTAATGAAAGTTTTTTTGTTTCAGTAATAATTTTTTCAATTTTTTGATTGAAGTTGGCATTCTTTACGTCTTTCTTTAAAAGATCAGGCAACCCCACTAAATCCACTTTCATGCTTGGAAGGTAGGGTTTTCTCAGGGGAGCGGACCATAGGGGAATGAGGATGAGAAGTAAGCCCGCTAAATGCAGTAAACTTGAGTATTTTAATTCTGCATAAAAATCTCTTTTCATTGCTTTTTCAGTGGGATCGTTCTGTCTCTGTTAAAAGCCCCACTTTTTGAATACCCGCTTGTTTGACGTCAGCGATGATCTTGGCAACTCTTCCGTAAGCAACGCTTTGATCTGCTTGAATAATCACTTCTGTTTGAGGTTGTTTTTTAAAAATTTCTTGAAAATGCTTGAGAAGTTGTTCTTTGGCAATAGTTTGTTTTGCAATAAAAATCCTTTGGTTTCGGTCTACGGTGACGATGAGTTGATTTGCTGATTCTTCTAGGGCCGGAGCGTTTGCTTGAGGTAAATAGACGGTAATTCCCTGCTGCATCATAGGAGCAGAAATCATAAAAATGATGAGTAAAACGAGCATGACATCCACTAAAGGAGTTACATTCATTTCAGAAAGAGCGGTAGGAACGGACTTTTCAGAAAGTTTGAAGCTCATGAATGCTCCTTCTGGCAGTGCTGAAATACATTGCGTTCAATGATATTTGTAAAATCATGAGAAAAGATCTCAAGTTCTACGGCAAGTTTTTTTACTTTCCCTACGAAATAATTGTAAGCACCTGCTGCAGGAAGTGCAACGGCAATACCCATGGCAGTAGTGATCAATGCTTCTGATATACCAGGGGCAACGACAGAAAGCTGAGCTGCGCCTGAGGATCCGATGCTTTGAAAGGAGTTCATGATCCCCCAGACGGTGCCAAAAAGGCCTAAAAAAGGAGCGGTACTGGCTATGGTTGCTAAAAAACCTAAATGGTGCTCAAAAGAGGCGATTTGTTGACTTGAGGAGCGTAGCAGGGAGCGATGGATATTGCCCATCTTGTCAGGGGTTAAAGGTGCTGTTTTCATCGAGGAAAGTTGTCGAAGTTCTTTGACTGTAAATTGAAAAACGATGGCAAGGGGGGCGTGAGGAAAGTCTTTGGCTTTGGTGTACAGGCTGTCAATATCTCGGCCCGTCCAAAAAGCTTCTAAAAATTCTCGGTTTTGATGCTCTGCAATTCGAAACCACTTTCGATGAGAAAGGATGATCGTCCAGCAGGTGATAGAGGCGAGTAAAAGCAGAAGCAATACCATTTTTGCCACTAAGCCTGCTTGTAAAATTAAGTTAATTGCTCCCGTGGAATGAGTCATGGTCTGTCCCTTCTTTTTTAACGTTGTTTTTCAGTGGAATGAAACTCTTTACAATATCAAAGACTATAAGTACTTGAAATAACCAACCGGACAAAGGCCCTTCACTTGCTCCAATGCATTTGCGAATCCAAGGTGTGAGAGTATCCCAAGGGGCTACTTGGAGGAAAAACAACCCTGAGCATTCATTGCCCAAAATGGGAAGGCTGCAAAGGGGGTGAAAAACCACGAGAATCCCTGTTAGAAATCCAGATGCCTTTAAGGTGTGGATCTGGGACCTCAAAAATAAAGCAATCGCGATGCAGAAAAGGCTGATGCCTTGTGAGATACCTAGGTCAAACTGTAGGTACTTGATACCACAGTACGCGCTAATGATACAGCTTGCTTGGATCCATGGGGAGGTTTCTTGAGAGAAGCAGGTTTTGAGTTTTTGAAAAAAAAAGTAAGTTTCACAATAACAAAAAACTAAAAGGACAAAGGCACGCGTTAGAATTGCGGCTAAGGCAAGGGGAGCCTCTTCAGGAGTGCTTTCTAATTGAGTGAAAAACTCAAGGTACTGGTACTTATGGCTGAGCAGTAGTCCTGCCACTAATCCCAAAGCTAAAAAGGCTCCTTGAAGCCAGCTGGGTAAAAAGTGCTTTTTGAGCTCTGAAAAGCTCAAGGTTATGTTTTTGTCTGAGGCCCAGGGTCTTAAAAGCGAGATGCCACAAACAAAAGAAAAAGCAGCAAAGACTGCACTGTGAAGCCTGTTTAAGGTATCTGCGATATCTTGTAAATGTGCGCTGCTAGATGCTGTAA
>DAISZI010000300.1:0-2259 GCA_036824885.1 Oligoflexia bacterium | reverse complement strand
TATTTTTAGTCTCGATTCTATAATGCATCAAGTCAAAACTCGTCACTCTCAAGTTTATTTGCTTTTTTTTCTTTTTTCCTCCTCCCTTTTTTTCCTTTTTTTATGGGTTCAGATTGAGTTCCAGGTGCAGCTTCATTAAGCGTTGAGACGTCATTAAAATGCATACTTTCAGATTCTGGAATTTCGCTGGGATCAGTCTTCGGTTCTACATCATTATTCTTCTTTTCTTCCGCTACTACTTCCTCTACTTGAATTTTGATTGCTGCTTCATTCTCTTTTTTCATTCTATCTAATTGATTTTCATCAGGAACTGAATTGAACGCAATACTTGAATCAACTATTAGGCATTGTAAAACTTTTTTATCTTCATTTAGTTGACACAAAACACCACCTAATCCATCTTCCTCTTTGTTAGCTAATTCCTGCGCTGCAAGCTCTTTTTCTGCTTTCTGTTCCTCCGTAACCGCTCCTCCCCCTCCTGGAGGATTCTGCTGACCCGACTTCTGTTTCCTTTGATCTTTCTCTTTGTCCTCTTCCTCTCCATCCGAAAGAAGCGGCTGGTTTCCCCCTGCTCCTCCCCCTGTTTCACTCCAAGAATCCGACTGATTACCCTCATCACTTAGAGGAACATCCTGCTGCTGTCCCTGCTCCTGCGCTGCTTTGTACGCAAGCTCTTTCGCTACTCGCTCTTGCTCTAGCTTCGCTGCTGCTGCTTTGTCTTGATCTGTAATCCCCCCTCCCTCTCCTGGAAGATTCTGCTGTCCTTGCTTCTGGCTCTCTACCTCTTCTTGACTCGGTTTCGAACTCGGACAAGCAGTATTCAAACAAACCAAAAGAACCAATAAAAACGTCTTAGCAGGACGGTTAGGCAAAAACATAAAAAACCTCATCTAACTAATTAAAAAAATTTATAAATGGATCTAAACTAATGAAAAAACCTATATTTGTAAAGCTATTTTTATTTATTTCGTAATCAACAGAAATGAATTATAATTTGATTTGATTGATTTTTTTATAAATATACTATTGAGAATAATCACAGATCTAGAAAAAATACCAAAATGATGCTAAGAAACATAAAGCATAATCATAAATTCCAAAATAACTCTTGCAAAATACAGAATATCCATGAATTAAACCAAAAAAAATACTAAAAATAAAAGAATTGAACTGAATTTTTAAAAAACACAAAGTCACAAAGACTATAAATAAATTTTAATAATTTAGAATACTCGCCATTGCACCACCTAAAAAGAACCCACAACTTCAAGAACTCCTCAAACCAAGATCCCACGGACTCTTCACTAAAAGAACCTTCACTGAGATCTTCAGCATGGAAAAAACCAAGAGCTTATACCCACTTCAAGTCGGTAACCGCCCTCCTGCCCTTTCCTCAACCAATCACAGAACTTGAGCAAGTTCTTCCCCATAGCAAAATCCCCGACTCTCCAGTGATCTCTTAGCGCCTTCCTAAGATACTAGGATCCTAGCCTTTGGCTTAACCCTTTGTTGCCAGCATTTTGATCTGGCAATCTCAAATCCAGTCCTACGAGCTTGAAAAGCTCTCTTGAGAGAATGCTCACATCTCATGTTCTTACCTGAGAAGTGCTTCAGACCCAAATTTCTTGCTCGTAGCACCTCAATGCTCGAGACTACTAGCATAGAGATAATCAATTTTTAAGGTTTATAAAATCCTAAAAATGCTGTTCAAGAAAGCTCAATCTTGAATCAGGCCACTGTCTACTATCGCTCGGAAATACTGTTGAAAACCAAATCACGGTGAAACCACTAAGGAACATCCTAAAAACTTCTTATGACTTGACGTGAGAGAAAGAAATCTTGTAGGGATCCGAAATTAAGCACAATCCTAAATTTACGTATCACACAAAATAGCCTCTGAGCATTCAGCAATGAGCAAAAAAAACCATTCCTAGCATCTCCCAAGAAAACTCATTGCTTGAAAAACTTCTCTTCTACAACTTTTTCTCTTACCTAAGCCAACTAAACTTCATCGATAGTAATTAGGATCAAAAACAAACCTATTGCAGCAATCCATCAGTGAACTCTAGAAAAAACAGATCAAGCCTTCTGCGGTATGTTTCAGGATAGTTGTCGCCTCGACCGCTTGGTCACCCTACATCATTGGGTCTAACAAAATTACGCATCACTTTCAAGCCATGAAATTCAACGGTGTCCATTTTTTTCCAATTTCTAGTTTTTCCAGACCAACGAGAAGGGGGAGTTGTTTTTGAGCTTCTT
>DAISZI010000299.1:0-2266 GCA_036824885.1 Oligoflexia bacterium | reverse complement strand
GTCCTCTTGCAGTAAGAAGTCTTTTTTGGTTTCTCAGATTTCAGGTGCGACTTGATCCTCTTGAGAATATCCAGAGTCATAGCCACAAGTGTTTTGTTTCACAGGCTCCTAGTAAGTGCGAGTCTTGGCAGAATAAAACATCCCCCATCCAGTAAGATCGAGGTAAGCCCGCTTTTGACGGCGTTCCCCTTGGGAGCAAGTCTCATGCTATATGGACCCCCGCCTCAGAGATGTCTAACTATCAAAATTTTGTGAGGAAAATAAAAAAAAATGGCTCAGGAGGAGGGATTCGAACCCCCGACCAGCCGGTTAACAGCCGGCTGCTCTACCACTGAGCTACTCCTGAATAATTTTCCCAGCTCTATCTTATCCCGAAGCACATGTCAAGAGTGGGGTATTGGGTAAAGGGTTTCTAACTCAAAGTAAATTGATTTAATAGAATTTGTGGCTTTTGGGAGGAGAAATTTGTCAGGTTTGCGTAGGTGGGAATCTGAGGCTCGAAGGGTGAGTGCGATTTTTTCAGGGCTGACTTTCAGGGTGGCAATGTTGTTTTTTTGAAGCAGTAATTTGATGCGCATGAGCCATAGGAGGTTTTGAGCTTCAAGGGGCAATACACCAAAACGATCCTGCAATTGATTTTCCCAGTCGACAAAATGGGCTTCTTGGGTACAGGTTGAAAGGCTGCGGTAAAGTGCGATGCGTTGTTTGGTGCTTGGGACGTACTTTTCATCTAAGAAAGCTGGATGAGGCAGGTGGATTTCGGGTTCGAAGGGGATTTCAGAAGGAGTTTTTTCAAGTTCCGAGATGGCTTCTTGTAAAATTTCTGTATAAAGATCGTAGCCTACGGCATGAATGTTTCCTGATTGCTCCGCGCCTAAAAGGTCTCCTCCTCCTCGAAGCTCTAAGTCGTGAGAGGCAATGTGAAATCCACTTCCTAAAGAGGCAAAGCGCTCCAGGACGTTTAAACGCTGCTGAGCTGTTTCTGAGACGTTCTTAGGGACAAAAAAGTAGGCATAAGCTCTTTGCTCTCCTCTGCCAACGCGTCCTCGAATTTGGTAAAGCTGGGCGAGTCCAAAGGTATCTGCACGGTCTACGAGCAATGTGTTTGCGGAGGGAATGTCTATTCCCGATTCAATGAGACTCGTGCAGAGAAGTAGCTGGGTTTTTTTTTGATAAAAATCTAAAATGATGGTTTCTAGGCTTTGAGGGTCCATTTTTCCGTGAGCGATGCCTATTTTTGCGTGAGGGACTAATTTCTCGATTTTTTCTGCATTTCGATGGAGATGGATGATCTGATGGTGCAGGTAAAAAACCTGACCTCCTCGGGCAAGTTCAAATTCAATGGCTTGTTTGACTAAGTCCTCGCGGTAATGGACGATGCTGGTTCGGATCGGTAAGCGATCGACAGGGGGGGTTCGAATGAAGCTGATTTCTCGCAGTCCTGCAAGTGCCATATGCAGGGTTCGGGGGATGGGAGTGGCTGTTAAGGTGAGGGCATGGGTATTGATTTTCAAGGTTTTCAGGCGCTCTTTATGTTCGACGCCAAAGCGATGTTCTTCATCGATGATTAAAAGACCTAGATTTGAAAATTGGACATCGCGAGAAAGCATGCGGTGGGTTCCGATAACTATGTCGATTTTTCCTTGAGCCAAAGCTTCTAGGAGCTTTTTTTGTTGCTTGGAGGATTTCAGTCGAGAAAGCGATTCTATGAGCACGGGGTAGCCTTCAAAGCGTTTTTGGAAAGAAAGCTCATGCTGTAAGGCTAAGATGGTGGTGGGGACTAAAACAGCTACCTGTTTGCCTGCTTCGACGGCTCGAAAGGCGGCACGCATGGCTACTTCGGTTTTCCCAAAGCCTACATCTCCACAGATCAAGCGATCCATGACTTGACCTGATTGGAGATCCTTTAAAACGTCTTCAATGGCCTTGAGCTGATCTTCTGTTTCATGAAAAGGAAATTTTGCCTCAAAGGTATGAAAATCGCTATCACAGGGAGGAAAGGCTAATCCAGATTGTGTTTTTCGCTGGGCGTAAAGCTTGACTAAATCAAAGGCTAGTTTTTTGGCTGAAGCTTTGACTTTTTCTTTGGTTTTTTCAAATTGCTGAGTGCCGAGTTTGTGGGGAGTGGTGTTTTCTGTGCCTAAGTACTTTTGAAGTACATTCATACGATAAGAAGGAAGGTAGAGTTTATCTTGGTGCGCATATTCTAAAATGAGAAACTCTTGCGCTGCTAATGGAAGCTGGGTGAGTCCTTGGTAGCGTGCGA
>DAISZI010000298.1:0-2267 GCA_036824885.1 Oligoflexia bacterium | reverse complement strand
AAACTTCCCTAAATCATGGAGGTGGTCCTCCCGAATCATAGGTACTGAAACACCCTCATGCTCGAAAAAAACACGCGTACGAAAAAACAAGGCAAAAAGACATAAAAGCGCAAGCGTTGCATAAAAAAGACCAGAAAAACAATAAACCCCGTAGATAGTGCTGAACCAATGGGCATCCAAAGACATCAACTGATCAAAACTTGCCATGGTAAACGTGAGGGCAAAAACCATGAGGAAGATCGGGGACCAAAAACGATTTTTCTCCGTCCAAATTTTAGCCCCATCTCGGTCTTGTGCAAGAGAATGGCTCAGAATTTTTCGTCCCAGCCAAGTCCAAAGGAAAATAGCAAAAAGATTACGCAAAACGAAAAAAGAAACATTCAAATAAGAAGCTTTTCCCTCTAAAACAAGATCTCCCTGAACATGCGAAGGATGACTCCATCCGTAGAGATGAGAAATCCCTAAACAAAGAATCAGGAAGCTTAAAAAAACTACGGGAAGGTAAGCTGTAAACGACTCCGCAAAACGTCTGATGACTGTACTCCAAACAGCCCCTGTCGTCCATTGAAGTACCGAAAAAAAAAGACCTCCCAAAGCAAGAGACATAAAATAAAAGTGGTTCTGTAAAAATCCCGCCCAAAGACGCTGAGGATCTAAAAAAAGACCTAGAAAAAAAGTCACAAGACCACAGAAAATAAACCCCCACAGCACTGTTTTAACCGAGAAAGTAAAATGAAAATTCGATCGAAAACCCTTCACTTGATTCATGTAACCTCCTACTTAGCCTCAGAACGCTGCAATTGTCGAATATAATGAATCAACGCCCAACGATCTTCAGAATCAATCTGAGGAGCGTAACTGGGCATCAGGTTCTGTCCAGAAGTCACAATGTGGTAAATTCTTCCATCAGGCCATTTTTGAAGCTTCTCAGAATGCAAAGAAGGAGGCATCGGAAATTTCGGGATGATCGATCCATCTCCATGCCCCTTCACCCCATGACAAACGGTGCAAAAAGTTTCAAAAACATGCTTCCCACGCGCAAGATGCTTAGGACTAGGCTCAAGCGGATTTTTTAACTCCTTCCCCGCTTGCTCTCCTCCTGTAATCCGATCGTAAGGATAAGATACAGAGTTTCGAGAAACAGTGCCTTCCACAGGCATACGCATAGAACCCACTTTTTGCGCTTTGATCGCCGGACTGTATACCATATCAGGCATGTAAATCACATTCGGCTCCTCATGCACACAAGCTGCAAAAACTACTACCATGCCGATCCAGCTATTTCTCATGGTTCAAACCAATTCTGAGCATGCACATGACTCACCCTCTGAGCTCCGAGCTTCTTCAAAATATCCTGAACTTCTCTCACATTCGCAGTTTCAATCCATAAAGCAAACTGGTCACAAGTCAAAGAAGGATCCCAGGCTTTTTGCTTGCAAGGAAGCTTATTCATCCAAAACATTCCAAAAACAGTAGAGACTCCCGCAAATAAAATAGTCAGCTCAAACATCACCGGAACAAATGCAGGCCAAGAATTCAAAGGCTTCCCCCCTACATTCAGAGGCCAATCTACCACGGAGGTCCAGTACTGAAACAGAAATCCAAGCACACAACCGGTCAATCCCGCAGAAAACGTCACAAAAGGAAGCGCTGATCGCCTTAACCCCTGAATCTCATCCAACCCATGCACAGGATAGGGCGTAAAAGCCTCAAAATCAGGGTAATTCAAACGTACCTTCCGAGCTGCCTCTAAAAGAGACTGAGGATTGTCAAAAAAACCCAAAACTCCATTTTCAGCCATGGTTACCTCCGGGATTCATGACACCTTTTACCTCAGCCATAGCAATCACAGGAAGGATGCGGCAAAAAAGTAAAAACCAAATAAAAAACCAGCCAAAACTCCCTAGAGTAATCCCCCAATCGTAAAAGGTGGGAACATAATACCTCCAATTAGAAGGTAAAAAGTCCCGATGCAAAGACGTGACCACAATCACAAATCGCTCAAACCACATCCCAATATTCACAAATAAAGAAACCACAAACATCACCGGAATACTCGTTCGCGCTTTCTTCCACCAAAAAACCTGAGGAATGAGGACATTACAACAAGCCATCGTCCAATAAGCCCACCAATAAGGTCCAAAAGCCCGATTGATAAAAGCAAAGCGCTCAAAAGGACTCCCACTGTACCATGCAATAAAAAACTCACAAGCATACGCATAGCCCACCAGCATCCCCGTTGCCATGATGATCTTGTTCATTTTTTC
>DAISZI010000039.1:0-9814 GCA_036824885.1 Oligoflexia bacterium | reverse complement strand
ATGATTTTTTCACATATAGTTCGCATTATTAAAGTTTCTCGTTTGGACTTTTCTTGCTCGATCTTTCCCTTGAAATTTTCCGCTTCTTTTTCAAAAGCATAAGCTAATTGAGAATCAAACTCCGAGAGAGTTTTTTCTTTCTACAGATTTTTTTTATTTTTTTAGTGTTTTTTGGAATGTATCTTTTTTGTGGAGTCGAATTTAGTTGATTCGTTAATTCTGCTAGTTTGGTTTCGGCTGAAATGTTGAGCAAGTCTCTTGCTTCTAAAATGAGAGCATGTCTTTCAAGGATTTTCTCATCTGTTTCTCTTCTTGCTATATCTACTTGTTTGCGAAGTTCTTCTATTCTTTTCTCTTGCTCAGTTCTGTTTTTTTGGTGATGCTCGTGCGTTTTAGCTTGACACGGGATGAGGAGTATAAAAAGTAAATCCAGGGTCTAGTGATTTTGATGGATTCAGATTTCACGAGAATGCTTGGCTAAAGGGTAGTTGGCTGACCAATTCTTGAGAAAGGATGGTAAAGCACGGGAAGCTATTTTTTTTGATCACTTTAGAAGTCTTTCGTTTCTTGCGAATGACCAAGATGCCCCAACGGCGTTGGGGGGAGTCCTTTATGCATTAAAAGCAGTAAACTACTCTCCCTTCCAAAAAACTTCCTAACTCTTTCTGAGTCATGCCTATCCTTTTGTATAGAAAAAAGCAAATTCTTTGTCACATCATGATTTTTTGAAGTCAGCTTCAATTCAAGGTTTAAAGATTTTTGAAGTTGAGGTGAGCTGATTTTTTTTAAAATTCTGAGTTTTTCGATCGTCTAAAAGGGATAAGTCTCTTAGAATTAAAAAAGATTTTTTTCATGAAAATAGCTCGCAACTTCGTTCTGTAACTGTCTCTTATGGTTCCGGTAGAGGTGTTTGGCGGATTTTGGTGGTGTTTGATGAAGAATTCTATTATTTTAATTAACTTTGAGCGCATTTTGAAATTGGCTCGTTTTTTGATCTCCTTATTGGTGCATGGGGTAGTTCTTTGCATGTTTTAGAAAAATTTATCAAAATAGTTGATTTATGGGTTCAAAAATACAAAAGGACGTGCTTCCCGTGTGGACAGCTGGTTCAGTTGCAAGGAACTTAGAAGTCTCTTTCACGAAATTTAAACTCATAAAATTAATTTTAGGTTGAAAGAGAGGTTAGAACGAAGATTTTATGGATTGCTGCCTAGCGTCATATAGAGAATTTTGATAAAGTCGGGTCTTGTGACCTAGGCTTGTGATCTTTGCTTAAATTTCATTGCAGCGCACAGAAAACTTGGTAGTGTTCGGATATGGTGTGCAGAGTCCTTTGGGTATGGGTGTTTTTGATACCTTTTGAGCTTCTGGCGGGGGGGCCATTGGATCAAAACCAGTTCGTGCCAAGTGCGCCTCCGCATTTGATGCAGGAGCTGGTGTCTCCTATGGAGGGCTGTCCTCGTTATTTCTTGTATCGAGGAAAAAAGTGGAATTGTGATTCTCATTTGGGGCGCGATGCTCAGCACTTGCGGGTTATTTTGCAGGAGGTTCCCGGTGCTTGTGAGGAGTTGGATCTTTATCGAGATCACTTGAATAAAATCGAAAATCTTTCTTATTTGGGAACGTTGGGCTTAGCGGCTTTATTAGTGGGATTTTTTGTGGGTCGAGCTTCAACGACGGGTAATGTTTTGTTTACAGGAGGGTTAGGGATGATAGCGGCTGTTGGTGTTTATGGTTTTTTTTTTATGACTACTAATGAGAGTCATATGATTTCTGCAGTTCAAAAGTATAATCAGGCACGACCTGAAGATCGTATTGAGTTACAACTGGGTACGAAGATTCATTTTTAGTATGAATACTATTGGGTCTTGTTGGTATTGTGCTCGTGAGCTTCTTCTTTCTGAGTACGGAAGGGGGGATAGCTGTCTTTCTTGTGGAAGGGATACGCGTGTTTGCATGGGGTGTTTTTATTACGACGCTGCTTTACACAACTCTTGCCAGGAAAATCAAGCCGAAGTGGTTGTCAATAAGGAAAAATCTAATTTTTGTGATTATTTTAAGCCTTCGCGGACACGAGTTCCTGCTCGTGATTCTTCTGAAAAACTGAAATTAGCTGCGGAAGGTTTATTTAAAAAAAAGGGTGGGTCATGTTAAAATGGGTTTGGTCGAAAGAGGATCCCTTTTTTGTGCTTTTTGATGAACTTGCTATTCATGTGGTGCGTGCTTCTGAGGCATTGCTTGAGTGTTTGAATGATCCTTCGGGTTTTGTGAAGCACGCAGAACGTATTCGTGAAATTGAGCAGCAGGCGGATGCGGTGGCTCATACTACCTTAGAGCGCTTGCATCGTAGTTTCATTACGCCTTTTGATCGCAATGATATTCGTCGTGTTGTGCAAGCTTTGGATGATGTGGTTGATTTGATGAATGCTGTTTCTGAGAGACTGGTGGTATATGCAGTCTATCAGGTGCCTAGTTCGACGATTGCCCTAGCTCAAAAATCTCAAGAAGCCGTTTTACAGGTTCAAAGAGCGGTTGGATGCTTTCGCAGTATTCGTCACTCTCAGCCTTTGAGAGATACTTGTCTTGAAATTCATCGCATTGAAAATGAAAGTGCTGTTCTTTTTCGTGAAGCAATTACCGAGCTTTTTCGTGATGAGAATGATCCTAAAATCTTACTGGGGTTAAAAGATATTAATGAAATGATTCAAAGGAGTACGAAGCGTTGTGAGCATCTTGCTCATTTAATTGAAGATTTGGTGCTTGAGTATGCTTGAGGTTAGTTCATGATTTTTCTTTCATGGAATGTGGTTTTGGTCGTTGTTTTTGCTCTGATTTTTGATTTCATTAATGGATTTCACGATGCTGGTAATTCTATTGCAACAGTAGTATCTACCCGGGTACTCAGGCCTCAGCATGCATTGATTTGGGCTGCTTTTTTTAATTTTATTGCTTTTTTGTTTTTTGAGCCCCATGTTGCCCATACGGTGGGAAGTGGGCTTGTGGATTCTAGTGTGATTGATGACCGTGTTCTTTTTGCAGCACTTTTCGGTGCTATCGTTTGGGGTGTGATCACTTGGTATTTTGGCATTCCATCGAGTTCTTCGCATGCATTAGTGGGTGGATTAGTAGGATCGGTATTAGTAAAAGCTGGCTTTTCTGCACTTTTGTGGAATGGATTGACAAAGGTTCTGTGCTCCATCGTTCTTTCTCCGCTCATTGGCATGAGCTTAGGGATGGTTTTTATGGTTTTTGTGCGTTGGATGAGCAGGGGTTCCACTGCTCAGAGAGCCGGGTCTTTGTTTAGAAAGTTACAGTTTCTTTCGGCAACTTTTGTGAGTTTGGGTCATGGTGCGAATGATGCCCAGAAAACGATGGGCATGATTGCTCTTTTGCTTTTTTCACATGGTTATTTGCAGGAAGGTTTTCAAATTCCTTTTTGGGTCGTTTTGGTTTGTCAGTTTGCAATGGGTTTGGGGACCTTGATGGGGGGCAGTCGGATTGTGAAAGCTATGGGTAGTGGTATTACCAAGCTCAAGCCCATGAGTGGTTTTAGTGCAGAGTCTTCTGGAGCTTTGACCCTTTTTTTAGCGAATTACTTAGGTATTCCCGTTTCTACTACGCATACGATCACAGGTTCTATTGTGGGTGTGGGTTGGGTTGTTTCTCCGCGCTCCGTGCGTTGGTCACTTGCCAGTAGGATTGTCTGGGCATGGATTTTTACCATTCCTGCTTCTGCGTTGCTTTCTGCTTGCGTTTGGTTTGTGGTTCGATTGTAGATTAGTTTCGTTTAAGATCTTTTCGAAGCAGTTGTGCAAGTTTTGCATTTTGTCGTTCGATTCTTTTTAAAAGGGAGTCTCGAAAGGGAGCTTCTGCCACTCGAAGCATTTCAAGTACTTGCTGAAATCCATCCATGGGGATTGGTATTTCTTGAGGGTGGGATGGTTCTGTCATGATTTCTCCTTTTTTTTCTGAAACTTGTTTGAGTGCTTATGCGTAAGCGGTTTTTTTGGATCTTCCAGGTGCTTGTCATTTTCTGTTCGTACTTGGAGTTTTTTTCAGTCCAGAGGATAAGGTTATTGTTCTCGACTGGTTGAAGTTGTTGCTGAGGGGTGGGGGTTGTTTTAAAAACTGGCTTAATCCATCTGAATGACTTGGCTCTTCTGAAGAGTGGGAAACAGCGATACCCATCTGATGATTATGCTGAATCGGGAAGTTTTTGAAAAGAGGCAAGAATCACCTAGAACTGGCGCGTCGTAGGATTGGGTGTTATACTTGCCGCATGGCGCAGCAAACAGCTGAATTGGTTATTTTAGGTCAGCGCGTGACGGTACGCTCTTCTGATATAGATCCTGAGATCTTTGAGGAGGCTTTGCGTCTTGCGAGTGCAAAGATTGGAGAGGCAGAAAAGAGAGGCCAAGTAGCTGTGCCTTATCAGGTGGCGGTCGTGGCTCTTTTGGATCTGGCTGAGGAGTATGTGAAGTCCAAAAGGCGTGTTTTGGAACTCAAAGAGAAGTGGAATGAGAAATCGTCTCGTCTGCTGAATCTGATAGAATCCAATTTTTAGTGGTGTCTCATGCTTCTGTGCCAAGATATTCGTAGGCAGGTGAAGCGGGTCTCTGGTAGTTTTTCCTGGGAGCAAAAGCAGGCTTGGAGTTGGGCTATCACCGGGCGTTTTTTTGAGTCCTTCACCCGTCTTCAAGGAATCCGTCTTGGTCTGTACCGCTCATTATCCGATGAAGTGCAGACCGATTTTTTAGCGCAAATTTTGAAAAGTCACGGAAGTTATTTGTATTATCCGCGTATTGTTTCTGAGGGTTTGGAGTTTTTTCCAGAGCAGGGTATTTGGGAGAAAAATGAGTATGGCATTGATGAGCCTATGGCAACACAGCCTATTCTTCCTGAGTTTTTGGATCTTTTGATTGTTCCCTGTGTGGCTTTGGGGGTTCACGGAGAGCGTTTGGGGAGGGGGAAGGGGTATTATGATCGTTTTTTACCGAAAGTTTCTTGTTTTTGTTTGAGTTTGGGATTTGATTTTCAAATTTTCCCTGCTTTACCACAGTCACCCAAAGATCAGCGTATCGATTGGATTCTTACACCTACTCGGGAGTATCCGGCTCGGATTGTAATTGAAACAAAGATTTTTTAGGTGTAGGTGTTTTTTTTATGAGAGTGTATGAACCATGAAAGTTTTGTATTTTGGAGATACTTTTGGAAGTCCGGGGCGGAAGGCTTTGCGTATTGCTTTAGAAAAGCTTGTTCCACAGCATCAGATAGATTTTGTGATTGTTAACGGGGAGAATTTTGCTCATGGCAACGGTATTTTGCCTGAGATGGCACAGGAGTTTTTTGATCGAGGGGTGGATGTTATGACGACTGGAAATCATGCTTGGGATCAAAAACAAATCATCCCTTATATGGCGAATCACACACGCCTTTTGAGACCTTTAAATTATCCTGAGCATCCTTTTTATCAGGTGCCCGGTCGTGGTTCTACTGTTGTTGAGTCCAGGAGTAAGAAGGGCATGTACTTAGGGGTCATTCAGGTGATGGGGCGTGTTTTTATGGATGCTATCGATTGTCCTTTTCGAGTGGCAGAAAAAGAAGTCCATCGTCTTGAAGCCCTGAATATCCAATGTATGATCATTGATTTTCATGCAGAAGCTTCTTCTGAAAAACAAGCTTTTGCTTATTTTATGGATGGGAAGGTCAGTGCCGTTTTTGGAAGTCATTGCCATGTTCAAACTGCAGATGAGAGGATTTTGCAGGGGGGAACTGCAACGATTACAGATGTGGGAATGACAGGTTGTTTTGATTCTGTCATTGGCGTCAAAAAAGAAATCAGTATTCAAAAGTTTCTGACGAAGCGTCCTGTGAAGTATGAGCCTGCTGAAGGGCCAGGAGGTTATGGTGCTGTAGTGGTAGATATTGATGAGTCGACAGGAAAGTCACGTTCGATCTTAAGACTTCGTGAGTTGATTGCGACCTGAGCAAGGGGAGCTGCAGCCCTTCTTGCATCCTTTTTCAGAGCAGCCTCCCATACTTTCATAGCTCCAAGGTCTTGGGATTTTATTGAGGGAATCGAGTGCTTGGGTCAAAGTTTCAAAAGCTTGGTAGTGGAGGTAATTGCCTGTTTGGTGTTCTAAGATAAAAGCTACAAAAAGACCTAGCTGTTTCGGATGCTCAGTCACACCGGCCATGAGCTCGTCGTCTATGAGAAAGCCTTTTGCGTAATTAGATTGAGTCAATGGTTTCATGGGAAGTACTCCAGGGCCATATCTTTTCAAAAAGCAGATGGTGCTCCGAGAGGGACTTGAACCCCCACGCCTTTTGGGCACAGCGTTCTAAGCGCTGCATGTCTGCCAATTTCATCATCGGAGCATCTGAATAACTCGGTTCAGCGTTTTATCTTCCCTGGTCTAAGACTTAAGCGCCATTTATCTTTCTATTACGTAGGGTGTATTTTGTAAAGCTGAACTTCTCCAGAAAACTTTAGGTGGGCTTATCTGGAAGAGTTTCTAACTGCTTGCTAATGTTCAGCCTGAAGACAGGGTTCTACCCTGGTGAAGTACTCACTAGATCTTGCGGGAAGGCCTCATGGCCAAGCGGATGACGGATTCAGAAAAAAGGGGGGTAAAGCACTGAACGACGGTGGCTTTTGTGACGTGCTGAGTACCCCCTTATCGTGACCAAAGAATTCTGGTTGTGATGATTGACGGTTACGCGCACGCGATCGCCGTTTAAAGAGGCGGAAGGTATTTCTCTGCACGATTTTTCCATCGCTTGCCTATCAAAAGTGTTACGGAGGTAAAGACAAATGAAAAAAAGAAAGCCGAACTCGAAATTGATTTTCGAAAAAAAACGGATGGAAGCCGAGATCGAATGTGGTGACTGGACTTCTATTGCCGATCAAGAGATCAATGGCTACCGTGAGCAGTTTCACCGATGCGGCCAAAAACTCTAAACGTGACGCACGTGTATGAGCCTTCGCCTGAACTCCGATGACTTCGAAGAAAAAGCAATTCGGGCTGTCATGCACAAGATCAAAAATGGGGCTGACAAAAGCGTGGACCCGATTGCAGGACCGTGTCCTCTTGAGCAATGGCCATCTGACATCAATACTCAGCAACTAGACCCGTAAATCGAGTAGTTCAGGAATAATCTCATTTCTCCTGTGCAGGCATTTGACTAAGGTCATCGACAAACTTGTTGACCAAGCGTTTACTATATGAAGCGCTTGAATTGATTTTGATTGAAGCTTCCACGCAAGGGTTTTTTCATCCACGGCGTGCATGCGAAGGAATAACCCTTTCGAGACTTAAAAAACTTCTTAAGCAGGCTGTAATCTTCTATCCAGCAGGCACACCCACTGATCACCTCGGATACTGGGATAACAACGAGTTCAATAAATTGATGCCTAAATGTTCTGAGTTCGGGGATCTTCTAAATTAGATAAATGAATTATACCGTTGTTTTTGCTAAGACTTTGATGATGACAGGCTCCTTGTTCCGGGAAACGATCACACAAACTTGCCCGCTATGCGAATTGATCTCCCATAGGTCTGGGGTTCGTCGTCCAAGTTGTAGAAGTAACCCCCTGGGGAACGAAGAGAGTTCTTGGAAAAGCTACTTTCTAACCAAAAGTACGAAGAACAACGTGACAAAATCCTTTCAGTTTATCTCGGAAATGCAGTGAAGTTTAAAATGGTGGAGCTGATCGGAGTCGAACCGACGACCCCCTGCTTGCAAAGCAGGTGCTCTACCAATTGAGCTACAGCCCCAGCATGAATGGTCTTAAATAGCTAAGAACGAAGGTTGCGTCAAGAAGAAAAGATTCTATGGTGACCTCGGAGGGATTCGAACCCCCGACCTGATGCTTAGAAGGCACCTGCTCTATCCATCTGAGCTACGAGGTCTTGCAGTAGAATATACAGCACGCTTCATTGCTACGCCCGCTGCGCGGGCCATTGTAGTACGATTTCCTCTTTCTTGTCTACGATTAGTGAAGATGGTAATCAAAAGTATTTACATATCTGGCTTTCTATTCTCCCTCTTTTGTAGGCAAGGGTGGTTTCACTCAAACTTTCGGTTTTCATGGGGGCTTTGATCAGATTGTTACTGAACTTGGTCGTTTTTTTTAGGATTTTATGAGCATTTGAGCAGGACAGGATTTTCTTTTATTTTCTCTATAAATTCAAGAAAACATTGACTAATGTAGGAGGGAAGAAAATCACATTGTCCTCTTGGGTTCAGAATATAATCAGATACATTTGCTAGAAAAATTTTATCATAAGGAATGACTGGATTTTCGGTAGGAGCTATCACAAAGATATTAGGATACCAGTAGTTATGCATATCTTTCGAACAAAAATGATGAATACCTAAAGCAGGTATTTGAAATGCTGCTGAGACTGACCAAAAGACGGAAGAAACGGCTACCAAGAATAATTTGTCTTGAAATTGTGTTTTCATGGATTTTAGCAAACAAATGGAATCCCAAATAGGAAAGTTTGAAATATCTAAAGTCATGCAAGCAGGATGTTTGCTATTGTTTTTAGAAACTGAAACAATGAGGTAACCTTTTTCACAAAGACTTTCGATTAGTTGGTCTGTGTCAGGGTAAGAGTATTGGTTGGATCGGGTGTCAAGTTGTAAGAAAATAACCCCAATGCTTTTGGATTGAATAAAAGCGTTTTTTATGCGGTTTAAAAAAGAAAGAACATTTTCATTATTTTTTTCGGGTAAGTCAAGAAGCGGTAGCAACCATTTCGTGGGTCTTGGTAAAGAAAAAGTTTCAAAAAGTGCATGGTTGCGATGACGAACCTGAGCATTAAATGGGTATAAAACAGGAGCGACAATAAAATTCTTAGGAACTAAGTTGAAAACATCGGTATAATCGTAGTGCTTCCAGAGAAAATGATCCTTGCCTCGGTAAGTGAAGACCTGATCGATGTTAGGATTCTTTCGCAGTAAGTCTGCGACTAAAGGAGAGTTGTGAATATCAAGGCTATCTGAGACATAAGCATGTAAAGGCACACCTTTAGTTTTTTTACGAATTTCGTGAATCGCGGGTGTAGCCATGACATAGTCGCCCAATCCCATAAAGAAAACAAGCGCAATTCCATCAGCTTTCATCTGATGAATGGCAATGTCGAAGTCATATACAACATATTCTTTTAAGAATAATTTTTTTTTAAAATGGTAAGATGTTGGTTTTTTGAGATCTTGAAGGCAATAGTTTGCACTGATTTTTGCATAGGGTACAACAATTTTGTACCAATATCCGTCATTTATCCAAGATTGACGATACGAACAGACTACGCTTAAAAGATTTCTGAGAGATTTTTTTGAAGCTCCCAAAAGAAATTTTAGGCAAACAAATAACCAGCGATTTAGCATCTGGTTGCCTTAGCAAAAAACATAAAAACGTTCGAAAGGAATGTTTTTATGTTTTTTTTGAGAAGTTCGTTTAGTTGAAAATGAGAAGTCACAGCCATAAGACCCTATCTTGACTGTGATCTCAAGTCAAGTTGGGCAATTTTTGAGGATTGATCAGGGGTATTTTTTCCTTGAGAGTGGGATTTTTTTGAAGAAAAACCGAACAGATCTCTGAATGAGCTGAGTTTATCGATACCGTCGGATCGACTCACATCCTTTCTTTCAAGAATTTCTGTAAGATTGATTTTTCTGAGAAAGCCCTGAGGAATTCAGGGAAGCCTTAACACACAGCGTTGTAATGAAGTAGCTCGGAGGGGCTATGTCACTTGAGTTTCAAGTTTTTTCCTGAAATTTATGCAACATATTGAAATTATTGATT